>DASTWT010000038.1:0-2712 GCA_035765815.1 Luteimonas sp.
TGCCGATCACGTCGGCGTACAACTGCTGGCGCTCGTTGATGGGCTTGACGTCGAGCACGGTGGCGTATTCGAGGCCGCGCGCGCCGGGGCCGTCGCCGCGGTTGTTCTGGAAGGCCGCGACGGCGACGCCGCCGACGAGCAACGCCGCGAGTGCGATGGCGATCGTGTTGTTGTTCACTGCCGACTCCTTGGTGCGGTTGTCCGCACGTCTTCCTTCGTCGGCGGCGATTGCAACACCCGCAAGCTGAACATGCCCTCCACGCCGGGCGCCGGGGATGACCGCGAAGTGAACGCGCCGCCGCCGCGGGCGATTTCTGCTAGCGTTTGCGCGACCCCCCGGAGGGCGCCATGGCCAATCCGCTGCTCGCTCCGTTCATGCGCTGGTTGGGAAAGCTGGGCTTCCCCAAGCTGTTCCTGTTGTTCGCCGGCCTGTTCGCGCTGGACATGCTGGTGCCGGATCCCATTCCCTTCGTCGACGAACTGATGCTCGGCATCGGCACGCTCCTGTTCGCGGCCTGGAAGAACCGGCGCAAGGCGTGAGCGCGATCCGGCGCGATCCCGCTGGCGACGGCCCGAGCCTCGCCGACACCCATTGCCACCTCGACGACGGGGCGTTCGACCGCGATCGCGCCGACGTGATCGCGCGCGCCCGCGCGGCGGGCGTCGCCTGGCAGGTGGTGCCCGCCATCGATGCCGCGGGCTGGCCGAAGCTGCGCGAGGTCTGCCGGGCGGGCCCCGGCCTGCTGCCGGCCTACGGCCTGCACCCGATGCTGCTGGCGCGGCACCGGCCGGAGCACCTCGGCGAACTGCGCGAGTGGCTCGCGCGGGAACGGCCTGCGGCGGTGGGCGAATGCGGCCTGGACTACTTCGTCGAGGGCCTGGACCGCGACGCGCAGTCCGCCTGCTTCGAGGGGCAGCTGCGCCTGGCCCGCGAGTTCGACCTGCCGGTGGTGGTGCACGCACGGCGCGCGGTGGACGCCGTGATCGCGGCGCTGCGCCGCATCGGCGGGCTGCGCGGCGTGGTCCACAGCTTCTCCGGCAGCGAGGAACAGGCCACGCAGTTGTGGAAGCTCGGCTTCCTGCTGGGCCTGGGCGGGCCGGTGACCTACGAGCGCGCGCGGCGCCTGCGCCGGCTGGCGGCGACGATGCCGATCGAACACCTGCTGCTGGAAACCGACGCGCCGGACCAGCCGGACGCGGCGATCCGCGGCCAGCGCAACGAGCCGGCGCGCGTCGCCGTCGTCCTCGACTGCATCGCCGCGCTCCGCGACGAATCCCCGGACGCCATCGCCGCCGCCACCACCGCCAACGCCGCCCGCCTCTTCCGCTTCCCCGCCGACTGAAGTTGGTGGCTAGGAAGCTTTCGGGGCCTTCAGGAGGAGCTCGAGGGCGCGGGCGACGGCGGCGAAGGCGAAGGCGCCGGTGATGTGCGTGGCCGCGCCGAGGCCGGCGCCGCAGTCGAGCTTGAGCGCGGCGTCCTTGTCCAGCTGCGGGCGGATGCCGCACACGCTGCCGTCGGCCTGCGGGTAGCGCACGTTCTCGAGCGAGTAGACGGCCGGCACGCCGAAATAGCGATCGTGGTTCTTCGGGAAGTTGAACTCGCCACGCAGCTTCCTGCGGATCAGCGACAGCATCGCGTCGTGCTCGGTGCGCGAGAGGTCGCGCACCCGCACCTGGGTCGGATCGGTGCGGCCGCCGGCGGAACCGACGGTGACGATGGGCAGCTTGCGGCGCCGGCACCAGGCGATCGCCTCGACCTTGGTGCGGAAGCTGTCGCAGGCGTCGAGGACCAGGTCGTAACCGTCGCCGAGCAGCGATTCGAGGTTGGACGGGGTCAGGAACGACTCGACCGGGACGGCCTCGACCAGCGGGTTGATCGCGCGGCAACGCTCGGCCATCGCCTGCGCCTTGTTGCGGCCGTACTGGCCGGCGAGCGCTGGCAGCTGGCGGCTGGTGTTGGACAGGCACAGGTCGTCGGCGTCGATCAGGGCCAGGTGGCCGACCGCGCTGCGGGCGAACGCCTCCGCGGCCCACGAGCCCACGCCGCCGAGCCCGACCACGGCGATCCGCGCGCGGGCCAGCCGGTCCACGGCGCCCGTGCCGTACAGCCGGTCGATGCCGGCGAAGCGCTCGCGCAGCGCGGTGGGAGTGCCTTCCTCTCGCATGCGTGCATGGTAACGTGCGCCGCAGTCCATCTCCCCGGGGAACCGCAATGAGCATGCCCAACGACAGCCGAGCCGCCGACGCCAGGCCCGCCGACCGCCCCTCGGGCAACGCCGCGATGCGCTACCTGTTCCTGTTCGTGCTCGGCCTCGTCGTGGGCGTGATCGGCACGGTGATGGCGGTGCGCGCGCTCGATGCGCGCAAGGACCACTTCCCGGAAAGCGTGATGCACCTGTTCGCGGCGCACATGGACATGCTCGACGCCAACGTGTCCGGCAACCGCTGCGCGGCGACCGACACCCTGCCCCAGCTTCAGGCGCTGCGCACGCTCGCCAACGACATCGAGCCGGCGTTCGGCGACCTGCGCGACGACACGCGTTTCACCGGCCACGCCAGCGACCTGCGCGCCGCGCTCGACCGCGCGCTCGCGAGCCCGCCGCTCGCGTGCCCCGGCGTCCAGGCGGCGATGAAGGACATCGGCGCGGCCTGCAAGGCCTGCCACCGCGACTTCCGCAACTGAGGGCGCGCGCGGCGCGCGCGCCGGTTCGC
>DASTWT010000039.1:0-4936 GCA_035765815.1 Luteimonas sp.
GGCGTCGCGCGCGTGAAGCGCTACAGCCCGCGGCAGAAGCTCGACCGCCTGCACATCGAGCCGATCAGCCAGGCCAGCGCCGACCAGCGCAAGGGCCGCTGCGGCCGCATCGCGCCGGGCACCTGCATCCGGCTCTATTCCGAAGCCGATTTCGAATCGCGCCCGCAGTACACCGATCCGGAGATCCGCCGCGCGGCGCTGGCGGGCGTGATCCTGCGCATGCTCTCGCTCGGCCTCGGCGCGATCGAGGATTTCCCGTTCCTCGAGCCGCCGGAGCCGCGCGCGATCGCCGACGGCTGGCAGGCGCTGCTCGAGCTCGGGGCCGTCGACGAGCGCCGGCGCCTGACCGCGACCGGGCGCCTGATGGCGCGCATGCCGATCGACGTGAAGCTCTCGCGCATGCTGGTGGCCGCGCACGCGCATGGCTGCCTCGGCGACATGCTGGCGATCGCCAGCTTCCTCGGCGTGCAGGACCCGCGCGAGCGCCCGGCCGACCAGCGCGCCGCCGCCGACGCCGCGCACGCGCAGTTCGCCGACCCGCGCTCGGAGTTCATCGGCATCGTCGGTCTCTGGCGCGCCTACGCGGCCGCGCACGACGACATGACCCAGTCGCAGCTGCGGCGCTGGGCGGAGAAGCACTTCCTCGGCTTCCTGCGGCTGCGCGAGTGGCGCGAGCTGCACCGGCAGCTGAAGCTGGCGTGCGCGGAGCTCGGCTGGGATCCGGACAGCGGGCGCGACGACGCGACGCCCGGCGATGCGCCCGCCGACGAAGCGGCGCAGCGGCGGCGCTACGTCGCGCTGCATCGCGCGCTGCTCGCCGGCCTGCCGACCCAGGTCGGCAATCGCATGCAGGACGGGCGCGATCGCGATCGCAAGGCGCCGGCGCAATACCAGGGGCCGCGCGGGCGCCGCTTCCAGCTGTTCCCCGGCTCGGTGCTCGCGAAGAAGCCTCCTCCGTGGGTGCTGTCGGCGACGCTGCTGGACACCGAGAAGGTGTGGGCGATGACCAACGCGGCCATCGAGCCCGACTGGGCGATCGCCGAGCTGCCGCACCTGCTCGCGCGGCGCCGGTTCGATCCGCACTGGTCGCGGAAGCAGGGCAGGGTGGTCGGCAGCGAGCAGGTCGGCCTGTTCGGGCTGGTGCTCGCGCCCTCGCGGCCCATCCACTACGGCGCGCTGTTTCCCGAGGAGTCGCGTGCGATCTTCGTGCGCGACGCGCTGCTGACCGGCGAGATCGACACCCGCAGCCCGTTCCTGAAGCGCAACCTGGCGACGCTGGCGAAGGCGCGCGAGGAGGAAGCCAAGCAGCGCCGCGCCGGCCTGGTCGTCGACGAGGACTGGCAGGCGCGCTGGTACCTCGACCGCCTGCCGCCGGAGGTGCACAACGTGCAGGCGCTCGACGCCTGGTACCGCGCGCTGCCGCCGGAGAAGAAGCACGGCCTGGAGTGGTCGCGCGACGACCTGCTCGCCGGCGACGAGAGCGACGTCGCGCTGTTCCCGCCGTACCTGGCGCTCGGCGACGCGCGCCTGGCCGTGCGCTACCGCTTCGAGCCGGGCGCCGTCGACGACGGCATGACGGTGGTGGTGCCGCTGCACCTGCTCAATGCGCTGGACGCCGCGCGGCTGTCGTGGCTCGCGCCCGGCTTCGTCGCCGACAAGGCGGCGGCGCTGATCCGCTCGCTGCCGAAGGCGCAGCGCCGCAACTTCGTGCCGGCGCCGGACTTCGCGCGCGCATTCGCCGAAGCCTGGCCGCAGCCGTCCGCCGACAGCATCGAGGGCGAACTCGCGCGCTTCCTGCACAAGGCGACCGGCGCGGCGCTCGCGGCGACCGACTTCGAGCCGGCGTCGATCGAGCCGCACCTGCACGCCAACCTGCGCCTGCTCGACGCCGACGGTCGCAGCGTGCTCGCCGAATCGCGCGACCTCGCCGGGCTGCGCGTGCGCTTCGGCGAGCGCGCGTCCGCCGCCTTCGCGCGCCACGCGGCGCAGGGCATGGCGAGGCGCGGCCTCACCGCCTTTCCCGACGCGCCGATCCCGGCACAGGTTCCCGGCGCCGGCGGCGTGCCCGCATGGCCCGCGCTGCAGGACGACGGCGACGACGCCTCGCTCGCCGTCCACGCCGACCGCGCGGTCGCCGCGGGCCTGCATCCCGGCGGCGTGCGCCGGCTGCTCGCGATCGCGCTCGCCGACCGGATGAAGCAGGCACGCAAGCAGCTGCCGGTGCAGGCGAAGACCGCGCTCCTGTACGCCGCGATCGAATCCGCGGCCCCACGCGGCGTCGCCGCCGACAGCCTGCGCGCGGACCTGGTCGACGGCGCGTTCGCCGCGCTCGCGGCCGACGGCCTCGACGCCATCCGCGACCCGCAGGCGTTCGCCGAGCGCCGCGACGCGATCGGCAAGGCGCTCTTTCCGGAAGCGGTGGAACGCCTGCGCCAGGCCGAAGCGATCCTCGGACTGGTCGCCGACGCGCGCGCGAAGCTGGATTCGAAGCTGGTCGGCTGGGCGCGCGGCAACCTCGACGACATGCAGGCCCAACTCGCGGCACTCGTGCCGCCCGGCTTCCTCCGCGACGTGCCCGCGCCGGCCCTCGCCGAATATCCGCGCTACCTGCGCGCGATCGCCCTGCGCGCCGAGCGCGCGCTGCGCGATCCCGCGCGCGACCAGGCGCGCATGCTCGAGCTCAAGCCCTTCGCCGACGCGCTCGACGCGGCCGCGCGGGCGGGCCATGCCGCCGATCCGGGCTGGCGGGCGCTGCGCTGGGAACTGGAGGAACTGCGCGTCTCGCTGTTCGCGCAGGAGCTCGGCACCCGCGGCGGGGTCTCGGCGAAGAAAGTCGCCGCGCGCCTGGCCGCGTTGCGCCGGGCCTAGGCGGGCGCGCGCTCGCGGCGTCAGCCGCGGCGCCGGCGCAGCCGCGCCAGCAGCCGCCGCGCGTGGTACAGCGCGAACCCGGTCGCGCCGCGCTCGTGCGCGCGCAGGGCGTTCATCAGCCGTGCGATCTCGGCGTACTGCATTTCGATCCGGCCGTCGCGATCGGCCAGCAGCGCGCGCAGCTCCGCGACGTCGGCTTCGTCGAGCGCGTGCCCCGCCTGCAGGCGCGCGGGCAGGGCGCGGCCGACGTAGACCGTCGAATGCGCCTCGCGCCGGTCGCCCGCGTCCGGGCGCGTGTAGAAGTAGAGCGCGATCGAGCGCCGGGTCAGGTCCGGCCGCCCGGGCGGCGTCGCGATCCGGTCGAAGCCGTGCCAGCTGCGATCGCTGGTCTCGAACATCACGCAGCGATTGAACAGCGGCGCCACCGACACCGCGGGCGTGCCGTCGCGGCGCGGATCCGCGTACAGCGACAGGTTGCCGCCCCAGGCCGGATCCCACTCGTGGTTGAGGTAGACGATGACGTTGATCCGCCGCCGCCAGCGCTCGAGCGGATGGAACGCGAAGTCCACGTGCGGCTCCAGGCTCGCGCCGCTGCGGTTCTCGTGGGTGCCGCCGCCCAGGTACCACGGATCGTAGAGCAGGCCCTCGATCCCGCAGACCGCGCCGGCGAAGCGCAGGAAAGCGTCGCTGCGCACGAGGTCGTCGAGCGCGGCGTAGGGCTCGCCCAGCGCGCGGATCCGTTCGAAGGTGCCCTTGGCGCCCGGGCGGCCGTCCTCGCCGAGGCTGTCGGCGCGCGCGAACGGCGGGAAGCCGTCCAGCAGCGCCTGCGCGAACGCCGGCTCGAAGAAGCCGTCGACGACGACGTGGGGAAACGGCGCGGCGGACGCGAACGCGCCGGCGAGCGCGTCGCGGCGCGCCAGCACGCCGGCGGCGATCCTGCCCGCGATCGAAGACTGCTCGATGGAAGATTGGACGCCCAGGCCAGCCGCTCCCGCGCCGGAAGGCGCAGCCCGATTGTAGTCGGCGCGGCCGGGCCCGCGAAAACGCCGCGGATGCTAATGTGGCGGCGTCCCCACCGGCGATCTCCACCGTGCCCTCCCCCGAGCACGCCAATCCGCACACCCCGGCCTTCGCGCTCGCTCCCGCGCTGCTCGACGCGCCCGCCTGCGCCGCCCTGCCGGCGCCGCTGCGGCGGATGATGCGCGAAGGCATCGAGGCGGGCGCCACGGCGCTGCGCGATCCGCTGCCGGTGCTGCGCGACACCGTCGACCTCCTGGTCGGCCTCGACTCCGACGGCGACGTGATCGCCGCCGCGATCCTGCACGTCGCGCCCGGGCTCGAGGCGCGGCTGCGCGACGCCGTCGCCCGCGCGCACCCGCAGGTGGCCGCGCTGGTCGAGGGCCAGCGGGCGGCCGGGCAGGTGTGGCAACTGCACGCCGAACGCCGCGCGCACGACGGCGGCAGCGAGGGCCTGCGCCGCCTGCTGCTGGCGATCGTGCGCGACCTGCGCGTGGTGCCGGTGCTGCTCGCGCGGCAGGTCGCGCGGCTGCGCGGCGCCGCCGCGCTGCCGGAAGCCGAGCGCACCGCGCTGGCCCGGCTCACGCGCGACATCCACGCGCCGCTCGCCAACCGGCTCGGCATCTGGCAGCTGAAGTGGGAGCTCGAGGACCTCGCGTTCCGCTGGCTCGAGCCGGACACCTACAAGCGCATCGCCCGCATGCTCGACGAGAAGCGCGGCGACCGCGAGCGCTACATCGAGGACGTCGAGCGCGCGCTCGGCGACGCGCTCGCGGCGCACGGCCTGCGCGCGGAGATCTCCGGCCGGCCCAAGCACATCTACAGCATCTGGAAGAAGATGCAGCGCAAGGAAGTGCCGATCGGCGGGCTCTACGACCTGCGCGCGGTCCGGGTGATGGTGGACGACGTGGCCGCCTGCTACGCCGCGCTCGGCGTGGTGCACGCGCTGTGGGCGCCGGTGCCCGGCGAATTCGACGACTACATCGCCCGCCCCAAGCGCAACGACTACCGTTCGCTGCACACCGCCGTGGTCGGGCCCGAGGGCAAGACC
>DASTWT010000040.1:0-3464 GCA_035765815.1 Luteimonas sp.
GCACGGCTCCTCGCTGTTCACCCGCGGCGAGACCCAGGCGATCGTCACCGTCACCCTGGGCACCGCCCGCGACGGCCAGATCATCGACGCGGTCGCCGGCGAGTACAAGGAACACTTCCTGTTCCACTACAACTTCCCGCCGTTCTCGGTCGGCGAAACCGGCCGCTTCGGCGTGCCGAAGCGCCGCGAAGTCGGCCACGGCCGCCTCGCCAAGCGCGGCGTGCTCGCGGTGATGCCGACGATGGAGCAGTTCCCGTACACGATCCGCGTGGTCTCCGAGATCACCGAGTCGAACGGCTCCTCCTCGATGGCCTCGGTCTGCGGCAGCTCGCTGGCGCTGATGGACGCGGGCGTGCCGGTCAAGGCGCCGGTCGCGGGCATCGCGATGGGCCTGGTGAAGGAAGGCGACAACTACGTCGTGCTCAGCGACATCCTCGGCGACGAGGACCACCTGGGCGACATGGACTTCAAGGTGGCCGGCACCGCCAACGGCGTGTCGGCGCTGCAGATGGACATCAAGATCACCGGCATCACCGAGGAGATCATGCGCACCGCGCTCGCGCAGGCGAAGCAGGGCCGCATGCACATCCTCGGCGAGATGGCCAAGGCGCTGACCGCGCCGCGCCCGGAACTGTCTGACTTCGCGCCGCGCCTGATCACCATGAAGATCCACCCGGACAAGATCCGCGAGGTGATCGGCAAGGGCGGCTCGGTGATCCAGGCGATCACCAAGGAGACCGGCACCCAGATCGACATCCAGGACGACGGCACCATCACCATCGCGTCGGTGAACGCCGCCGCCGGCCAGGCCGCCAAGTCGCGCATCGAGCAGATCACCTCGGACGTCGAGCCGGGCCGCATCTACGAGGGCAAGGTCGCCAAGCTGATGGACTTCGGCGCGTTCGTCACCATCTCGCCCGGCAAGGACGGCCTGGTGCACGTGTCGCAGATCTCCAACGAGCGCGTCGAGAAGGTCAGCGACGTGCTGAAGGAAGGCGACATCGTCAAGGTCAAGGTGCTCGAGGTCGACAAGCAGGGCCGCATCCGCCTGTCGATGAAGGCCGTGGCCGAGGGCGAGGGCGCGTCGGAGTAATCCGGCGACCCGCCAGCGCGAACGATCGAACGAAAAGCGGGCTCCGGCCCGCTTTTCGTTGCAGGCTCCTCGCTGGCGCGACGAAGTGCTACGCTCTGGCCGGCTTCGGGCATGCGGGGGTGTGCGATGCGGATGGGGCCGGCCTGGCTTGCGTTCCTCCTGGCCGCCTCGGGCGCGGCCGCCGCGAAGGACGGGGCCCTCGAGGTGCGCGTGACCGATGCGCGCGGCGCGCCCGTCGCCGACGCGATCGTTTCCGTCCGCCCGCGCGGCGCCGAGGCCGGCAGGCCCGCGCCGGCGCCGGCGCGGCGCATCATCGACCAGAAGAACCTCGCGTTCGTGCCGGGGCTCGAAGTCTTCCGCCCCGGCGACGAGGTCGTGTTCCGCAACAGCGACGCGACCCGCCACCACGTCTATTCGTTCGCGCCGGCGGCGAAGTTCGAATTCGTGCTCGCGCCGCGCGAGAGCTCGCCGCCGTTGAAGCTCGGGCGCACGGGCGTGATCGCGGTGGGCTGCAACATCCACGATTCGATGATCGCCTGGCTGTACGTCACCGACGCACCGTGGATCGCGCGCACCGGCGCCGACGGCCGCGCGGCCCTGGACGGCCTGCCGGCGGGAAGCTACGAGGTGCGCGCGTGGCAGCCGCGGCTGAAGCCGGGCGGCGGCGAACCGTTGCGCACGGTCGTCGTGGCGGCAGGCGCCACCGCGCCGGTGTCGTTCGCGCTGCCGCTGCTGCCGCCGCCGCGCATGGACCACGAACACATGCAGTACTGACGGAGCGACCGGGTCCGACGATGGGATTCCGCACGCGCATCGCGATCTTCTTCGTCGCCGCCCTCGTGGCGGTGCAGGGGCTGACCGCGCTGCTGGTCTATCGGGTCGCGCGCGAGGAACTCGTCGCCGAGGGCCAGCGCCAGCTGCAGGTCGCCGCCGACGCGTTCGCGCGCCAGCTGGAGGACGTGTCGGGGCGCGTCGCCGCCGGCGTGCAGGTGATGGCCCTGGACTTCGCGCTGCGCTCGGCGATCGCGCAGCGGGACGAGGCGACGCTGCTGTCGGCGTTGCGCAACCACGGGCGTCGCGTCGGCGCGGCGCAGATGCTGCTGGTCGGCGTGGACGGGCGGATCGAGGCGGACACGCGCGCCACGTTCGCGCCGGGCGCGCCGTTCCCGTACTCCGACCTGACCGATCGTGCACTGCAGCGTCCGGCCGCGGCGGTGGTGTCGTTCGGCGGCGGCGCGTACTGGATGGTGGTCGTGCCGGTGTTCGCGCCCAACCTGGTCGGCTTCATCGCCGCCGCGATCCCCGTCGACGACCGGCTGCTGGCGCAGTTGCAGGGGCAGTCGAGCCTGCCGCGCGAAGTCGAGCTGGCCAGTCGCGACGCCGCAGGGCAATGGCAGGTGCTGGCGCGCGGTCGAGGCGCCGGCGGGCTCGCCGGGCAACTCGCGGCGGCCGGCGGCGAGCTGCCGGCGCAACCGCGCACGACGCTGGTGGGCGGTCGCGAGTTCGTCGTCCAGGCGGTGCCGCTCGACAGTTCGACGCACAGCCCGCCGGTGGCGGCGGTGCTCGGCTATTCGGTCGACGAAGCGCTGCGCCCGTACCGCTCGGTGACGGCGGCATGGGGCGTGCTGACGCTGCTCGGGTTGCTCGCCGGCCTGGCGGGCGCGTGGGTGATCGCGCGCAGCGTGTCGCGCCCGGTCGAGCGGCTTGCCGCCTCGGCGCGCAGGATCGCGGAGGGCGATTACTCGCTCGTCGACGACACCCTCGTCGACGGCGGGATCCTGCATCGCGCCGGACGCGACGAGCTCGGCCAGCTCGCGGTCGGGTTCTCGACGATGGCCGGCGCGATCCGCGAGCGCGAGGCGCGCATCCGCGAACAGGCGAGCCACGACCAGACGACGGGACTTCCGAACCGGAGCGCGGCGGAAGCGGCCATTGCGCGGGCGCTGGCGGTACGCGCGGAAGCGGCGCTGCTGATGGTCGGCCTGGCGCGCGTCCAGGAAGTGGTCAAGACGCTCGGCCACGAGGTCTGCGACAGGATGATGCGCGAGGCCGGACAGCGGCTGCACGCGCCCGCGCGCGGCGGCGAGGTGGCGCGCGCCACCGACACGGAATTCTCGGTGTTCCTGGCCGGCGCGGGGCGCGAGGGCGCGGCCGCGGCGGCGTTCCGCATCGTCGAGGCGCTGGGCGAGCCGTACCGCGAAGCCGACCTCACGCTCGATTTCGCGCCCGCCGTGGGCATCGCGCTCGCGCCCGTGCACGGCACCGCCGCCGGCACGCTGCTGCGGCACGCCGAGGTCGCGCTGATCGCCGCGATCGCATCGGGCGACGACGTCTGCGTCTACGACCCGGCGACGGATCCCCATCGCCCGGA
>DASTWT010000041.1:0-14873 GCA_035765815.1 Luteimonas sp.
CTAGCGGTTCCTCGCGGCGGATCGCCTGCGAGCGCTTGCGGCCGAAGCATTGGCTTCGGGCCGGGCTCCGGAAGCGTGCGCGGAATTCCGGGGGACGCCGCGAGTACGTCCATGTAGGCTCCGTGGCGGCATCCATGCCGCCAAGGCCCCCGGAATTCCGCGCACGCTTCCGGAGCCCGGCCCGAAGCCAATGCTTCGGCCGCAAGCGCTCGCAGGCGATCCGCCGCGAGGAACCGCTAGGCAAGCGACTCGAGGAGCGGCGGCGGCGCGCTGCCGTCGGCGAGGGCGGCGTGGAGCTGCGCGAGGGCCGGCGCGAGCGCGGCCTCGATGCGCCACGGCGGGTTCAGCAGCAGCATCCCGCTGCCGTTCATGCGCAGCGGCGAATCGTCCGGCCGCACCAGCAACTCGACGCGCAACCCGCCGCCGGCCCTGGTCGCGAGCTTGCCCGCGGCGCGCAGGAACGGCTGCAACCCGCGTCGCTGCTTGACCGGGTACCAGAGCGCGAACACGCCCTGCGGCCAACGCGCGAGGCCTTCCTTCAGCGCCGCCAGGGCGAGGTCGAATTCGGCAAGCTGCGCCTCGTACGGTGGGTCGACCAGCACCAGGCCGCGCGCGTAGCGGCGGCCCTCGACGGTCGGCGGCAGCAGCGCCTTCATCGCCGCGTAGCCGTCGCGGCGATGCACGGCGACGCGGGGGTCGGAATGGAACGCGTAGCGGAGCGCCGCCGCTTCCTCCTCCTGCAGCTCGCAGCAGGCGATGCGGTCGTCGTCGCGCAGCGCATGCGCGAGCAGCCACGGCGACCCGGGATAGGCATCGGCGCCGTGCGCGGCGCGGCAGGCCGCGATTGCCGCGAGGTAGCGCTCGAGCGGCGGGGCGGCCCCCCCGGCGGGCCGCGAAGCCTCCAGCCGCGCCACGCCGTCGTCGGCCTCGGCGGTGCGCCGGGCGGCCTCCCCGCCCAGCGCGTACAGGCCGCGCCCCGCGTGGGTGTCCAGGGCGAACACGGGCGCCGGCTTGGCCATCAGGGCGTCGCACAGCGCCAGCAGTACGACGTGCTTGAGCACATCGGCGTGGTTGCCGGCATGGAAGGCGTGGCGATAGTTCATGCCGGCAAGTCTAGCCGCCGGCCCGCCACGGCAGGCCGGACCATGACCGAATGCAGGGGCGCGCGCCGCCCGCGGCTGCCAGACTCGGCGTTCCTGTGGAGTCCTTGGGGGACGAACCTTGAAGCGATACGTACTGGCGGCCAGCCTGGCCATGGCGGTGGGTGCCGCCTCCGCGCAATCGACGACACCGGTCGACCTGGACATGGTCGCACGCATCCGGCAGGAAGCCTTCCAGCATTCGCAGGTGATGGCGACCCTGCAGGAACTCACCGAGGACGTCGGCCCGCGCCTGACGGCCTCGCCGAACATGGACAAGGCCAACGCCTGGGCGCGCGAGAAGCTCTCGGGCTGGGGCATGGCCAACGTCCACGACGAAGCGTTCGACAAGTTCGGCCGCGGCTGGGACTACTCGCATTCGCGCGTCGAGATGGTGTCGCCGCACGCGGTGCCGCTGTACGCGATCCCGAAGGCGTGGACGCCCGGCACGAACGGCCCGGTCGAGGGCGACGCGATGATCGTCAGCATCAAGTCGAAGGACGACCTGGAGCAGTACAAGGGCAAGCTCAAGGGCAAGATCGCGTTCGTCAGCGACGCGCGCGAATACAAGCCCGGCACCGAGGCCGACTGGCAGCGCCTGGACGCCGACGGCCTTGCCAAGCTGCACGAGTTCGAGGTCCCGGCCGACCGCAACGGCGACGCCGGCGACCGCATGAAGCGCTTCCGCGACCGCATGGAGCTGGTCCCGCTGGTCAACAAGTTCCTCGTCGACGAGGGCGTGCTCGCCGCGGTGAGCATCAGCAGCCGCGACAACGGCATCATCGGCGTCTCCGGCGGCGGTTCGCGCACGGCCGGCGACCCGGTCGGCGTGCCCGACGTCGCGATGCTGGCCGAGCAGTACAACCAGATCATGCGCGACCTGAAGGCCGGCAAGACGGTGCGCCTGCGCATCGACGTCGATTCGCACTTCACCACCGACGACGACCGCGCCGGCTACAACACGATCGCCGAGATCCCGGGCTCCGGCCCGAAGGCCTCCGAGATCGTGATGCTCGGCGCGCACATGGATTCCTGGCATTCCGGCACCGGCGCGTCCGACAACGGCGCGGGCGTGGCGGTGATGATGGAGGCCATGCGCATCCTGAAGGCGGTCGGCGCGCACCCGAACCGCACCATCCGCGTGGCGCTGTGGAGCGGCGAGGAGCAGGGCCTGATCGGTTCGGCCGAGTACGTGGCGAAGCACTTCGCCGCCTACCCGCCGCCGAAGGACCCGGAGCAGGCCAAGCTGCCGTCGTTCTTCCGCCAGGACCGCGGCGAGCTGCAGTTCAAGCCCGGATACGACAAGCTGTCGGTCTACTTCAACCTGGACAACGGCTCCGGCAAGATCCGCGGCGTGTACGCGCAGCAGAACATGGCGGCGATGCCGATCTTCGAGTCGTGGATCAAGCCGTTCAACGACGTCGGCGCGACCGACGTGGTCTCCGGCGACACCGGCAGCACCGACCACGTCTCGTTCGACCGCGTCGGACTGCCGGGCTTCCAGTTCGTGCAGGACGACCTGGACTACTTCAGCAACGTCCACCACACCAACCTGGACACGCTCGACCACGCGTCGGCGGAGGACCTGAAGCAGGCCGCGGCGATCGTCGCGAGCCTGGCCTACGACGCGGCGATGGCGCCGCAGCGCTTCCCGCGCAAGCCGATGTCGAAGAACTGATCGAACGATCGGAAAAGGGCGGCGGCCGCGTGCCGCCGCCTTTTTTTTGCGCGTGGCTCAGTGCGTGGCCAGGCGCAGCTCGATCCCGAGCGGGGCGAACGCCTCGGGTTCCTGCGCCAGGTCGGCGCGCAGCAGCGGGCGCGCGTCGAGCCAGGCCTTCGGCAGCGACAGCGCGAGGCGGCCGCCTTCCGCGTCCAGGCGCAGGTCCGGCAGGTCGTCGGGCTCGTGCGAGCGGTGCAGCAGCACCGCCAGGCGCAGCAGCGCGGCCAGGCGCCGCGTGGCCGGCAGCAGGCGGTCCGGGATCAATTCGAACGACGACTTCGGGATCCTGCGGCGGTGCGCGCGCACCAGCGCCGCGAGCATGCGCTGCTCCGGCACCGAGAAGCCGGCGATGTCCGAATGCTGCAGCACGTAGGCGCCGTGCACCTGGTACTGGCTGTGCGCGATCGCCAGGCCCAGCTCGTGCAGGCGCGCGGCGCGCACCAGCATCCAGCGGTCGTCGGCGCCGAGCTGCCAGTCGCGGCTGACCCGCTCGAAGAGCTGCGAGGCGGTGGCCGCGACGCGTTCGGCCTGCGCCGCGTCGATGCCGTAGCGCTGCACCAGCGCCAGCACCGAGGCGTCGCGCGGATCGTCGGCGCCGCCGCGGCCGAGCATGTCGTACAGGACGCCCTCTCGCAGCGCGGCCTTGCTCACGCCCATGCGATCCAGCCCGAGCGCGCCGAACGCGGCCTCGAGCACCAGCAGCCCGCCGGCGATGACGGGGCGGCGTTCGTCGGACAGGCCGGGCAGGTCGATCGCCTCGATGCGACCGGCACGCAGCAGCCGTTCGCGTACCTGCGGCAGCGCCGCCGCGGTGACCGCGCCCTTGGTGAGCTTCATCGCCGCGCAGATATCGCCGACCGCCTTGATCGTGCCGGAGGCGCCGAGCGTTTCCTGCCAGCCGAGGTGGCGGTACACGCCGGCGAACTGCTGGAACTGCGCGCCGACTTCCAGCAGCGCCTCGTCCCAGCGCTTTTCGGTGAGCCGGCCGTCGCCGAAGAAGCGCGCGGTGGTCGCCACGCAGCCGAGCTGCAGGCTCTCGCGCTCGATCGCGTCGAGCCCGCTGCCGATGATGCATTCGGTCGAGCCGCCGCCGATGTCGATCACCAGCCGCAGCTCGCCCGCCTTCGGCGGCTGCGCGTGGGCCACGCCGAGGTAGATCAGGCGCGCTTCCTCGCGGCCGGGGATCACCTCGATCGCGTGCCCGAGCGCGGTTTCCGCCGGCACCAGGAAGGCTTGCGGCGCCTTGAGCGCGCGCACCGTGTTGGTCGCGACCGCGCGCACCCGCTGCGACGGGATGTCGCGCAGGCGCTGGCCGAAGCGCGCCAGGCACTCCAGCGCGCGCGCGCGCACGTCGGGATGCAGCCCGCCCTTGCCGTCGAGTCCCTCGGCGAGCCGAACCATCTCGCGGATCCGGTCGACCGTCCGCAGCTGGCCGAGGACGTAGCGCGAGACGACCATGTGGAAGCTGTTCGAGCCCAGGTCGATCGCGGCGAGCAGGTCGCCGTCCTGCAGCGGCAGGGCGGCCGAACGCAGGCGCAGGTGGGGGGCGTCGTTCATGCGCCGTCGAGCTCCGCGAGCAGGGTGGCCTGGGCCGCGTGCGGCGCTTCGCCGGCGGCGGGGCGCAGCCGCCGGTAGCTGCCGTCGGCCAGCAGTTCCCAGGCGTTGAGGTTGTCGGCGAGGTAGTTGTCCAGGGCCTCGCGCTTGACCCGCGCCGCGAGCGCGGGATCGAGGATGGGGAAGCACACCTCCACGCGCCGCAGCAGGTTGCGCTCGAGCCAGTCGGCGCTCGCGCAGTACAGCTCGGGCGCGCCGTCGTTGCCGAACCAGTAGGCGCGCGAATGCTCGAGGAAGCGGCCGACGACCGAGCGCACGCGGATGTTGTCGGATACGCCCGGGATGCCGGGGCGCAGCGTGCACGCGCCGCGCACGATCAGGTCGATGGAGACGCCGGCCTGCGAGGCCGCGTACAGCGCCCGGATCACGCCGGGCTCGTTGAGCGCGTTCATGCGCGCGAGGATCCGCGCCGGGCGCCCGGCGCGCGCATGCGCCGCCTCGCGCCCGACCATGGCGAGGATGCCCTCGTGCAGGGTGAACGGCGACTGCAGCAGCCGCCGCAGCCCGACATCGGGGGCCAGCCCCGACAGCTGCTGGAACACCTGGTGCACGTCGGCGCCGATCGCCTCGTCCGCGGTGAGCAGGCCGAGGTCGGTGTACGCGCGCGCGGTGCCGGCATGGTAGTTGCCGGTGCCCAGGTGCACGTAGCGGCGCAGCTTGCGGCCCTCGCGGCGCACCACCAGCAGCATCTTCGCGTGGGTCTTGTAGCCGACCACGCCGTACACCACCTGCACGCCGGCTTCCTGGAGGCGGTCGGCGAAGCCGAGGTTGGCTTCCTCGTCGAAGCGCGCGCGCAGCTCGACCACCGCGGTGACGTCCTTGCCGTTGCGCGCCGCCTGGACGAGCGCCTCCACTATGGCCGAGCCCTTGCCGGTGCGGTACAGCGTCTGCTTGATCGCGAGGACGTTCGGGTCCTCGGCGGCCTGCTTCACCAGCTCCAGCACCGGCCCGAACGCGTCATAGGGGTGGTGCAGCAGCACGTCGCCCTCGCGGATGCGGTCGAACATCGCCTCACCGCCGCGCAGCTTGCGCGGCTGGAACGGCGGGTACTTCAGTTCCGGCCGCTGCACCAGGTCGTACACCTGCACCGCGCGGTTGAGGTTCACCGGGCCGTCGATGCGGTACACCGCGTTGCCGGGCAGGTCGAAGTTGTCCAGCAGCATCTTCACGATCGGCGCCGGGCAGTCGTGCGCGATCTCCAGGCGCATCGCGCGCAGGTAGCCGCGGCCGGCGAGCTCGTCGCGCAGCGCGAGCGCCAGGTTCTCGACCTCCTCGCCGTCGACGATCAGCTCGGAGTTGCGCGTCACGCGGAACTGGTACGCGCCCTTGACCTGCATGCCGGGGAACAGTTCCTCGACGAAGCTCGACAGCATCGCCGAGAGGAACACGAAGTCGCTGTCGCCGCCCGAGACCTCCGGCGGCAACTGGATGATCCGCGGCAGCGAGCGCGGCGCGCGCACGATCGCCAGGTGGCCGGCGCGGCCGAACGCGTCGCGACCTTCCAGCACCACGACGATGTTGAGCGACTTGTTGAGGATCTTGGGGAACGGGTGCGCCGGGTCGAGCCCCAGCGGCGACAGCACCGGCAGGATCTCGTCGCGGAAGTACTGGCGCAGCCAGCGCGCCTGCGCGTCGTTCCAGTGCGCCGGCGCGAGCACGCGCACGCCGGCCTCGCCGAGCGCGGGGCGGAGGACCTGGTTCCAGCAGGCGTACTGCGCTTCGACCAGTTCGGCCGCTCGCTCGTGGATGCGGCGCAGCACCGTCGCCGGCGGCAGCGCATCCGGCGCCAGCGGCGCGTCGAATTCCTGCGCGTGCTGCACGGTCGCCGCCCGGATCTCGAAGAACTCGTCGAGGTTGGTGCAGGAGATGCACAGGAAGCGCAGCCGCTCCAGCAGCGGCACCGACGGATCCTGCGCCTGCGCGAGCACGCGGAAGTTGAAGTCCAGCTGCGACAGCTCGCGGTTGGAATACAGCGCCGGGTCGCGCAGCGGATCGTCGGCCGCGGGCGCGGCGAGCGGATGCGGGTTGGCGGGGTTCACGTAGCCTCCCTTGCGGCGGCGCGCGGACGGACGCGTTCTGCGCCGAATACGCAGGCGAAGATGCTGCCGCGGCCGACTTCGCTTTCGATCGCGAGGCGCGCCTGGTGCAGGCCCAGCACGTGCTTGACGATCGCCAGGCCCAGGCCGGTGCCGCCGCTCTCGCGCGAACGGCTCGTGGAGACGCGGTAGAAGCGCTCGGTCAGCCGCGGCAGGTGCGCGGCCGGGATGCCGTAACCGCTGTCGGCCACCGAGAGCACGGCGCCGCCGCCCTCGCGCCGGAATCCGATGCGGATCGTGCCGCCGGTCGGGGTGTAGCGCACCGCGTTGCTCACCAGGTTGGAGAACGCGCTGTGCAGCTCGCGCACCGAGCCCCACAGGTCGACGCCGGCGTCGTCGTCGACGACGACTTCGTGGCGTCCCTGGCTCAGCGCCTCGGCCTCGCGGCGCAGCGTGGCGAGCATCGAGGCCATCGGCACGGGCTCCTCGTCGAGCGAATCGCGCGACTCCAGCCGCGACAGCGCGAGCAGGTCCTCGACCAGCTGGGTCATGCGTTGCGACTGCCGTTGCATCTCCGCCAGCATCGGCGCCCACTCCGGGTTGTCCGCGGGATCCAGCATTTCCAGGTAGCCGTGGACCACGGTGAGCGGCGTGCGCAGCTCGTGCGAGACGTTGGCGACGAAGTCGCGCCGCACCTGTTCGAGCCGCGTCAGGCGGCTGACGTCGCGCACGATCAGCAGCCACAGGTCCTCGGAGTAGGGCACCAGTCGCATGCTCAGGCGCACCGAGGGATCCAGCGGCGAGGACACGTCGCTCAGCGGTTCGGCCATGCGCCCGGAGGCGAGCCAGCGCGCGACCGGCATCGGCTGCAGGCGCTCGCCCAGCGGCGCGTCGATGTCGCCCGGATAGCGCAGCCCGAGCAGGCGGGTCGCGGCGCCGTTGAACCAGGCGATCCGCTGGCTGTCGCGCTCGGCGACGATCACCGCGTCCGGCAGCGCGTCGGCGAGGGCGCGGTAGGCGCGGAGCATGCCGACCAGGCGCCGCTTGCGCGCGCGCAGGTCCTGCTGGCCGCGGGCCATCAACCGCTCGACTTCATTCCACGCGCCCGCGCCTTCCGGCGCCTCGAGGCGCCGCCGTCCGCCCAGGCGCAGCAGCAGGCGGCGCAGGCGCCATGCCTGCCAGCCCCAGGCCGCCAGCGCGGCGACCGCCAACCCGGCCCATGCGCGCCCGGCCAGCGCGCCGAGCGCGAGCCCGGCGGCGAAGAGCGCCGCGCACAGCGCGATCGTCCTGGTCCACGGGCGAAGGGAGGGCGCCATCGGCGGATTGTCGCATCACGCCGCGGCGGAAAACCGGTACCCGGCGCCGCGCACGGTCTGGACCATCGTGTCCAGGCCGGCCGGTTCGAGCGCCTTGCGCAGGCGCCGGATGTGCACGTCGATGGTGCGTTCCTCCACGTACACGCTGCCGCCCCAGACGTGGTCGAGGAGCTGCGCGCGGCTGTACACGCGTTCGGGATGGGTCATGAAGAAGTGCAGCAGCCGGTACTCGGTCGGGCCGATCGGCACCGCCTGCTCCTCCGCGCCGGTGCGCGCGAACACGCGGTGCGCGGCGCCGTCGATGCGCAGCGCGCCGGCGGCGATGCTGCCGTCCTCTTCGTCCTCGCGCGCGCGCCGCATCACCGCGCGGATCCGCGCGAGCAGCTCGCGCGCCGAAAATGGTTTCACCACGTAGTCGTCCACGCCGGCCTCGAGCCCGCCGACACGGTCGTTCTCCTCGCCGCGCGCGGTGAGCATGATGATCGGGACCTCGCGGGTCAGCGCATCGCGCCGCCAGCGCCGCGCCAGCTCCAGCCCGCTGGTCCCGGGCAGCATCCAGTCGAGCAGGATCAGGTCCGGGATCCGGTCGGCGATCGCCGCCTGCGCCTCGCGGGCGTCCCCCGCCTGCACCGGCTCGAAGTCGCCCTTGCGCAGGGCGAAGGCGACCATGTCGCGGATCGCGGGTTCGTCGTCGACGATCAGGATGCGCTTCTGCATGCGTGGACCTGCGGCCGGGCGTACGGACGGAGCCGGGACGCCGGCATTAGACGACACTTTCGTGACCGATCGGTGACACCGGCCGCGCGGCCGGGGCGGACCGCTCACTTCCGGCCGAGGTCCTCGTCGCGGATGCCTTCGCGGCGCAGTTCCAGCACCACCGGGGTGATCGCCGCGATCCGCGCGTCGATGCGCGCCCGGGCGTAGTAGTCGACGTCGTCGCGCTTGCGCAGGGTGTCGAGCTGGACCAGCGCCTGCTCGGGGCGGCCGTTGAGGTAGGCCGCCTCCGCATACGCTTCGCCGGCCCGGACCGGGTCGCCGGCCATCTCGCTGGCGCGCGCGAAGGCCTGCTGGAAGACCGGGTCGTCGGTCGCCACCGGCAGCAGCGGCCGAAGGATGTCCTGCGCGCGCCGGCCCGCCTCGCGGGTGCCGCGCTCGTTCAGCACGCCGGCGTAGGTGAGCGCGACCTCGCGGCTGCGCGGCATCCGCGCCAGCAGCGCCTGGAAGCGCGCGTCCGCGGCCGGCGCGCGGCCGGCGCGCGCCTCGGCCTGGCCGAGCGCGAGTTCCAGCCAGGTGTCGCCCGGATGCGCGTCCAGCAGCGCCTGCAGGTCGGTCGCGGCCCGCGCGGCCTGGCCGTCGAGCAGCCGCGCCAGCGCGAGCCCGTAGCGTTGCGGGTCGTCGAGCGCGGCGGTCCGCGCCATCGCCGCGTACTCGCGCACGGCCGCCGCGGGCGTGTCGGCGCTGAGCACGCGCAGCCGTTCCTTCGCCCACGGGAACTCGGTCGAGGCGCCGACGCCGGCCAGGCTGCCGATGCGCAGCGACGACGGCAGCAGCGGATTGGCCGAAGCGTCGGCGGCCTGCGGCGCGAAGCGCGGCTGCTCCGCGGCGATCTGCCGCGCGCGGTCGCGCGCCTCGCTGATGCGCGACGTGGTGACCGGATGGGTCTGCAGGTAGTCGGGCGTGGATTCGCGCCCCTGCGTCTCGCGCACCGCGGACTGCAGGCGCTCGAAGAACGCCGCCATCGCCCCCGGGTCGTAACCTGCGCGCGCGAGGGTGCGGATGCCGATGCGGTCGGCTTCGGCCTCGTTGCCGCGCGTGTAATCGATCTGGCGCTGCGCCATCAGGCCCTGCGCCGACACCACGGCCGCGATCGTCGCGTCGCTGGAGGAATTGCCGCCGCCGCCGCTGTTCTGCGCGACCGCGATCGCGCCGAGCATCGCCAGCAGGATCGGGATCCGGTCGCGCTGCGCCTGCTCGACGCCGCGCAGCACGTGCTTCTGGGTGACGTGCGCGATCTCGTGCGACAGCACCGCCGCCACTTCGTCCTCGTTCGTCGCCGCCAGCACCAGGCCGGCGTTGACGCCGATGTACCCGCCGAGGGTGGCGAATGCGTTGATCTGGCGGTCGCGCAGCATGAACAGCGTGTAGGGCTGCTTCGGGTCGTCGCTGGCGGGCCCGAGGCGGCGGCCGATGTCCTGCAGCCACCCCTGCAGCAGCGGATCCTCGAGGGTGTACCCGTAGTTGCGCAGCTGGCTGAGCGTCATCGCCCCGTACTCGCGCTGCTGCGCGGGCGAGAGCACCGCGGCCGCCGACGAGCCGATGTCCGGCAGGCGCGCCGACTCCTGCGCGGCGACGGGCAGGGCGGGTGCCAGCAGCGTGGCGAGCGCGGCGAGCGCGACGGGAGCGAGGCGAGCCTTGTGCATCGGTCCGAGCATACCGGGAGGAGGTTGAACCCGGTCGGTCCGGGTCCCATATTGGACTTCCCGAAGCCGCGCGAGTTTCCGAGCGATGTCCAGCAGTCCGTCCCCCGGCCAGGCCGCCCCCCCGATCACCGTCTACACCTCGGCGATGTGCGGCTACTGCGTGGCGGCCAAGAACTTCCTGAAGAGCCGCGGCCTGGCCTGGGAAGAGGTGCGGGTGGACCTGAACCCGGGCGAACGCGAGCGCATGGTGGCCAGGACCGGGCGGGTGACGGTGCCGCAGATCTTCGTGGGCGACGTCCACGTCGGCGGCTACGACGACATGATGGCGATGCACCGCGCCGGCAGGCTCGAGCCGCTGCTGTCCGGGGAAGGCGCTTGAGCGGCGAGGGCGGCGAGGCCGACCGCGTCGCGCAGTTCACCGCGTTCCGCAAGCGCATGAACGAGCGGATCCTGGCGGAACCCAACCAGGTCGTGCGCCGTTTCTTCGCGCTCGACACCCAGACCTACCAGGCCGGCGCGCTGGACGTGAAGACCAAGGAGTTGCTGGGCCTGGTCGCCTCGCTGGTCCTGCGCTGCGACGACTGCATCAGCTACCACGTCGCCCAGTGCCGCGAGGCGGGCGTGGACCGCGACGAAATGTTCGAGGCGTTCTCGGTCGGCCTCGTGGTCGGCGGCTCGATCGTGATCCCGCACCTGCGTCGCGCGGTCGACTTCCTCGACCTCCTGGAGCGGGGCGAAACCGGGGCTCCCGGCGCCCACGACCACGGCTGACCGGGTCCATACCCGGCCGTCTGGCATAATGAAGGGCTGCCTCTCCCCCCTTCGCGCGGCGCTTCCACGGCGCCGCGCCCACGTTCGGAATTCGCAATGACCCAGACAATCACGGTCATCCGTGGCGACGGCATCGGCCCGGAGATCATGGACGCCGCCCTGCACGTGCTCGACGCGATGGACGTCGGCCTCTCGTACGAATTCGCCGACGCCGGCCTCGCCGCGCTCGAGAAGACCGGCGAGCTGCTGCCGGCCGACACGCTCGAGTCGATCCGCCGCAACCGCGTCGCGCTGAAGAGCCCGCTGACCACGCCGGTCGGCGGCGGCTTCTCCTCGATCAACGTCGAGCTGCGCAAGCGCTTCGACCTGTACGCCAACGTGCGCCCGGCCAAGTCGCACCCGAACACGAAGTCGCGCTTCCCCTCCGGCATCGACCTCATCACCGTGCGCGAGAACACCGAAGGCGCGTACAGCGCCGAAGGCCAGGCGCTGTCGGCCGACGGCGACACCGCCACGTCGATCACGAAGACCACGCGCCGCGGCTCCGAGCGCATCGTCCGCTATGCCTTCGACCTGGCCCGCCGCACCGGCCGGAAGAAGGTCACGATCGTGCACAAGGCGAACATCCTCAAGTCGACCTCGGGACTGTTCCTGAAGGTCGCACGCGAAGTCGCAGCGCAGTACCCGGAGATCGAGTCGAACGAGCTGATCGTCGACAACTGCTGCATGCAGCTGGTCATGAAGCCCGAACAGTTCGACGTGATCGTGACCACCAACCTGTTCGGCGACATCATCTCCGACCTGTGCGCCGGACTCGTCGGCGGCCTCGGGCTCGCCCCGGGCGCCAACATCGGCACCGATGCGGCGATCTTCGAGGCCGTGCACGGCTCGGCGCCGGACATCGCCGGCAAGGGCGTCGCCAACCCGTGCGCGCTGCTGCTGGGCGCGGCGCAGATGCTCGACCACCTCGGCATGCTGGAGAAGGCCGCGCGCCTGCGCGACGCGATCAACGCCACCCTCGAAGCCGGCGATTCGCTGACGCCGGACCTCGGCGGCACCGGCACCACGATGGCCTTCGCGCAGGCGATCGCCAAGCGCGCCGCGTAGAGCCGACCCATGGTCGGCTGCGGCAGCGCCGCGGCCTCCGCCGCGTGTCGCCCGCGTTGACACGCCGTGCCCCGCTCCGGACAATGACCGGCCTTTCGCAGCGTTGGCGCGCCGCGGAAGCGTTCCGATCGGCGGGGTATAGCGCAGTCTGGTAGCGCGCCTGCTTTGGGAGCAGGATGTCGGGGGTTCGAATCCCTCTACCCCGACCAACCGGCCCGGACGGGCGCCAGGTGCGACAATCCGGCCCGGGCGCCCGTAGCTCAACCGGATAGAGCACCGGCCTTCTAAGCCGGCGGTTGCAGGTTCGAGTCCTGCCGGGCGCGCCACGTCGGACCGTTCAGTGGTGGCTGTAGCTCAGTTGGTTAGAGTCCTGGATTGTGATTCCAGTTGTCGGGGGTTCGAGTCCCCTCAGCCACCCCATTTCGTTCCACACGCCTTGCTGTATAATTGCGTTCTTCGGGCCGTTAGCTCAGTTGGTAGAGCAGTTGACTCTTAATCAATAGGTCCAAGGTTCGAATCCTTGACGGCCCACCAGTCCCGAAGCGCCCGGCCCCGTGCCGGGCGTTTTCTTTTCCGGGTCCCGCGCGGGCGCGGGCGGCCGTAGAATCCGGGCTTCGCGAAAGTGGCGGAACTGGTAGACGCCCCGGTTTTAGGTACCGGTGCCGCAAGGCGTGCGGGTTCGAGTCCCGCCTTTCGCACCAACGGCAGGGCGGCCGGCGCCCGGCGCGGCGCGCTGGCGGGGCAGCGCCAAATCGGCGAAACTAGCCCGTTCCGCTGCCCCGGGCCGGGCCAGGCCCGGCCGGCAGCGGTTTTCCCCGACAATTTCAATCAATCAGCGCCGCGGCGTGGCCGCGGCCGGACGGAGTGGGTGATGGCAGGTTCTACGCAGGTTTCGGTCGAGTCCACGGGCAACCTCGAGCGTCGGATGACGTTGCGCGTGCCCGCCGGCGACGTGGATTCCCAGGTCGGCGGCCGCCTGCGCGAGATCGCGCGCACCGCCCGCATCAAGGGCTTCCGCCCGGGCAAGGTCCCGACGACGGTCGTCGAGCAGCGCTTCGGCCAGCAGGTCCGCGCCGAGGTCCTGGACGGCCTGCTGCGGCAGGGCTTCGACTCCGCCGTGCGCGAGAACGACCTGCGCATCGCGGGCAACCCGCACATCGAGCCCGCCGCCGACGCGGGCGAGGGCGAGCTGTCGTACGTGGCCACGTTCGAGCTGATGCCCGACTTCGGCGAGATCGACGTGTCGAAGCTGCAGATCACCCGCCACACCGCCGAGGTCACCGAGGCCGACGTCGACCGCATGGTCGAGAACCTGCGCCAGCAGCGCCGTAGCTGGACCGTCGTCGACCGCCCCGCCAGGGAAGGCGACGCCGTCGACGTCGCCACCTGGTCGCAGGCCGGCGATGCGCGCATGCCCGCCGAAGGCGTCGAGCGCGGCACCACCGTGATCGGTTCGGGCGTGATGTACGCCGACATCGAGAAGGCCCTGGCCGGCATGAAGGGCGGCGAGGAGAAGACGGTCGACGTCACCTTCCCGGCCGACTGGCGCGTGCCGCAGCTGGCCGGCCGCACCGTCCAGGTGCATCTGGCCGCCGAGCGCGTGTCGCAGCCGGTGCTGCCGGAGGTCGACGGCGCATTCATCCGCAGCTTCGGCGTGCGCAGCGGCGAGATGTCCCAGTTCCGCGCCGACATCCGCAGCAACCTCGAGCGCGAGCTCAAGGGCGCGCTGATGGGCCGCCTGCGCCGCGAGGTCGGCGAAGCGCTGGCCGCGGCCTTCGCGTCCACCGAGCTGCCGCCGCGCCTGGTCGAGCAGGAGGCCCGGGCCATGGCCCAGCAGGCCACGCAGGGCGCCGCGGTGCCGGAGGACGCGCACAAGGCGTTCCTCGAGCCGGCCCGCAAGCGGGTGCTGCTGGCCCTGCTGGTCGCCGAGGTCGCGCGCCGCAACGAACTGCGCCTGGACCCGCGCCGCCTGAACGAACTCATGCGCCTGATCGCCTCCACCTACGAGGAGCCGCAGCAGGTCATTGACTTGTACCGCAACGACCCCCAGTTGATGGCTGGGCTGCAGAACCGCGCGATGGAGGAGCAGGTGATCGACTGGATCGCCGAGCGCGCCACGCACACGGACAAGGCCCTCACCTTCCAGGAAGCGATCGGCTAAGGCCGCAGGCGGACACCCAGATGAGCGACGACAGGATCAAGGCCCTCAACCTCGTGCCGATGGTGGTCGAGCAGACCAGCCGCGGCGAGCGCGCGTACGACATCTACTCGCGCCTGCTGAAGGAGCGGGTGATCTTCCTCGTCGGCGGGATCGACGACCACGTCGCCAACGTGATCGTCGCGCAGATGCTGTTCCTCGAGGCGGAGAACCCCGAGAAGGACATCAGCCTGTACATCAACTCGCCCGGCGGCATCGTCACCGCCGGCATGGCGATCTACGACACCATGCAGTTCATCAAGCCCGACGTGAGCACGATCTGCGTCGGCCAGGCCGCCTCGATGGGCGCGCTGCTGCTGGCGTCGGGCGCGAAGGGCAAGCGTTACGCGCTGCCGAACTCGCGCGTGATGATCCACCAGCCCCTGGGCGGCTTCCAGGGCCAGGCCACGGACATCGACATCCACGCGCGCGAGATCCTGGCCATGCGCCAGCGCCTCAACGAGATCCTGTCCAAGCACACCGGGCAGGCGCTGGACACGATCGCCCGCGACACCGAGCGCGACAACTTCAAGAGCGCCGAGGCCGCGCGCGA
>DASTWT010000042.1:0-9164 GCA_035765815.1 Luteimonas sp.
ATGCATGAGCGAAGCCGACGAAAACCACTTGATCGCCGAGCGTCGCGCCAAGCTGGCCGCGCTCCGCACGCAGGGCGTCGCGTTCCCCAACGATTTCCGCCGCGCCGACCACGCCGGCGACCTGCAGGCCGAGTACGGCGACGCGGAACGCTGGACCGGAGAGGCGCTGGAAGGCGAGGGCCGCCGCGTCGCGATCGCCGGCCGCCTGCTCGCCAAGCGGGTGATGGGCAAGGCCGCGTTCGGCACGATCCAGGACGTCTCCGGCCGCATCCAGCTGTTCCTGCAGTCGACGGCGCTCGGCGAGGCCTACGACGCGTTCAAGGGCTGGGACGTCGGCGACATCGTCGCGGCCGAAGGCACGCTGATGCGCACGAGGACCGGCGAGCTGTCGGTCAAGGCGGACACGCTGCGCCTGCTGGTGAAGTCGCTGCGGCCGCTGCCTGACAAGTGGCACGGCCTGGCCGACGTCGAGCAGCGCTATCGCCAGCGTTACGTCGACCTGATCGTGACGCCGGAGGCGCGCGACGTGTTCGTCAAGCGTTCGCGGATCGTCGCCGCGATCCGCCGCTGGCTCGACGCGCGCCGCTTCCTCAAGGTCGAGACCCCGATGATGCATTACCTGGCCGGCGGCGCGACCGCGCGGCCGTTCACCACGCACCACAACGCGCTCGACCTCGACCTGTTCCTGCGCGTCGCGCCGGAGCTGTACCTCAAGCGGCTCGTGGTCGGCGGCTTCGAGCGCGTGTACGAGATCAACCGCAACTTCCGCAACGAGGGCGTCAGCACGCGCCACAACCCCGAGTTCACCATGCTCGAGCTGTACGAGGCCTACGCCACTTACGAGCACGTCATGGACCTCACCGAGGCGCTGATCCGCGACGTCGCCGTCGAGGTCGCCGGCACCGCGGCGCTGCAGTGGGCAGGGCAGGCGATCGACCTCGGCCCGCGCTTCCGCCGCTGGAAGCTGGAAGAGGCCGTGCGCGAGCTCAATCCGGAGATCACGGCGGCCGACTGCCGCGACCGCGCCGCGCTCGCCGCGCACTGCGCGCGCCTCGGCGTGCACGTGAAGCCGGGGTACGGGTGGGGCAAGCTGCTGCTGGAGATCTTCGAGAAGACGGTGGAAGGCGGCCTGGTCCAGCCGACCTTCATCACCCACTATCCGGTCGAAGTCTCCCCGCTGGCGCGCGAATCGGACACCGAGCCGGGCATCACCGACCGCTTCGAGCTCTTCGTCGGCGGCAAGGAGCTGGCGAACGGCTTCTCCGAGCTCAACGATCCCGAGGACCAGGCCGCGCGCTTCCGGGCGCAGGTGGAGGCCAAGGCCGGCGGCGACGACGAGGCGATGCACTACGACGCCGACTACATCCGCGCGCTGGAGGTCGGCCTGCCGCCCACCGGCGGGCTGGGCGTGGGCATCGATCGCCTCGTGATGCTCGTCACCGATTCGGCGTCGATCCGCGACGTGCTGCTGTTCCCGTACATGCGCCCGGGGCAGGGCCAGTAGCCGCCCGTGCCTTCGGGGGCTTGCCGCCGGCGCGCGATCGTGGCCAACATTGCCCGGATGGGGGGTCGCCCCCGCGCCGCGGGGAGCGCGCCTTGAACATCGTCATCGTCGACGACCAGACGTCCGCCCGGACGATGCTCCGGCACATCCTCGAGGACATCGGCCCCGAGATCGAGGTCCACGACTTCGGCGATCCGCAGGAGGCGCTGGCCTGGTGCGGCCGCGACCGGCCCGACCTGCTGTTGCTCGACTACCGCATGCCGGGGCTGGACGGGCTGGAATTCGCGCGCCGCTTCCGGACCACGCTCGCCCACCGCGATGTCCCGATCGTGCTGGTCACGGTGGTGGGCGACGAGCCGGTGCGCCAGGCGGCGCTGGACGCCGGGGTGATCGACTTCCTGGTCAAGCCGATCCGCCCGCGAGAACTGCGCGCGCGCTGCCGCAACCTGCTGCAATTGCGCCAGCAGAGCGAATCGGTGAAGCAGCGCGCGCTGTCGCTGGAGCAGCGCCTGCTGTCGAGCATGCACGAGATCGAGGAACGCGAGCGCGAAACGCTCGAGCGCCTCGCCCGCGCGATCGAATACCGCGATGCCGGCACCAGCGCCTACCTCGAGCGGATGGCGCGCGTGGCCGGGCTCATCGCCGAGGGACTCGGCCTGCCGGAGGACGAAGTCCGCACCGTCGAGCTGGCGGCGCCGCTGCACGACATCGGCAAGATCGCCATTCCCGACGCGATCCTGCTCAAGCCGGGCCCGCTCGAGCCGCACGAGCAGGAACAGATGCGCCGCCACCCGCGCATCGGCCACCAGCTGCTCGCCGACAGCCACAACCGCTTCATCCAGGCGAGCGCGGTGATCGCGCTCAGCCACCACGAACGCTACGACGGCAGCGGCTATCCGGAAGGCCTGCGCGGCGAGGACATACCGCTTTCGGCGCGGATCGTGACCGTGGCCGACGTGTTCGACGCGCTGATCTCGCCGCGTCCGTACAAGAGCGCATGGAGCATCGACGCGGCGCTGGACTACCTGCGTTCCGAGCGCGGGACGCTGTTCGATCCCGCCTGCGTCGACGTGCTGCTGCGCGAACGGGAGCGGCTGGCGCAGATCTGCGAACGGACCTCCGTCCCGGCGGGGGCGCCCGCGCCGCGATAGGCCGGGCGTGTCGTCGGCCCCGCTCCGGGGCCCGGGCCCGCCATCGCGGGCATTCAAACGGTGCTAATGTGGCGCGCAGTACGGTTTCCCCCAAAGAAGCCGTTCGCGACGACGCCGGAGTTCGCCAGGTCGAGGGAACCTGCGCGATCCCGGCTGCCGCCTTGGGGTAGCGATGCACAACCTGGTTGCCATCACCGGCTTGGGAGTCCTTTCCCCGGTCGGTCTCGACGTTCCCTCCGTCGCCGCCTCGCTCCGCGAGGCGCGCTCGGGCATCCGCACGATCCGGACCGCGCCCCTGGAGCGCGAGTTCGCCGCGGGCGCCATCCACGATTCGGCAGGCCCGGTCGCCTTCGACGAATCGTTCACCAAGATCGAGCGTCCGTTCCTGGACCGCTGCCAGCAGATGGCCGTGCTCGCGGCCCGCCAGGCGGCCGACGACGCGGGCATCGGGTCGTTCGAGCCGTTCGGGCAGCGCGCCGGCGTCTACTACGGCAACGTCAACGGCGGCGTGTCGAACGCGCAGGCCTGGTACGAGCAGATGCTGCTCGAGCACAAGCAGGCGGCGCGCCCGTTCGCGGCGATGGCGATCATGGGCAACGCCGGGGCCGCGCACATCGCGCTGCGGCAGAAGGTGCTCGGCCCGGTGGTCTCGAACGCGACAGCATGCGGTTCCTCCGGTGTCGCGATCGGCGACGCCGCGCGCGCGATCGCCGACGGCTACCTCGACATCGCCATCGCCGGCGGCGCCGAAGCGCCGCTGGTCGCGAGCCTGATGGGCGTGTTCCAGGGCACGCGGGCGATGTCCGCACCCGACCCGGAAGATCCCGCGCGCACCTGCAAGCCGTTCGCCGCGAACCGCACCGGCCTCGTGCTGGGCGAGGGCGCCGCGTTCCTCGTGCTCGAACCCGCGGCCCGGGCGCAGGCGCGCGGCGCGCGCATCTACGGCTACCTCACCGGCTACGGCGTTTCCAACGACGCCCACCACATCGGCATGCCGGCCACGGAAGGGCAGGTGCGCGCGCTGCGCGCCGCGCTCGAAGACGCCGGCCTCACGCCGGGCGAGGTCGACTACGTGAACGCGCACGCCACGGCCACCGAGGGCGGCGACGTGATCGAGGCTGCCGCGATCCGCGAGGTCTTCGGCGCCGACCCCGGATCGGCGGCGGTGTCGTCGACGAAATCGGTGCACGGCCACCTGCTCGGCGCGACCAGCGCACTGGAGCTGCTGCTCACCGTGGTCGCGATGGACCAGTCGCTGCTTCCGGCGAGCGCGCACCTGGAGCAACCGGATCCGCGCTGCGCGCTCAACCACGTCGGGCCCGTGCCGCGGCCCGGACACCCCATCTCCCATGCCTTGTCGTTTTCATGCGGGTTCGGCGGAACCAATGTCGCGCTCGTCGTCTCCCGCGATCCCTCCCAGCGCGACTAGCTCCACGGAGTCAACCATGAACGCAGTCGTCGTGCCGCATCCCCAGCTGGCATCCCATCGTGCGCCGCCGCGCCTCTCCACCGAGGTGCGCCGGCTCCAGGCAGAAACGCTCTGGATCACCCTCGGCAAGGACGCCGCGACCGGCCTGCAGAACTTCACCCCCGATCTCGTCCGCGAATTCCGCGGCCTGGTCGACGGCCTCAACAACCGCGCCGCGCATTCGCCGCCGCCGAGCTATGCCGTGGTCCAGTCCTCGGACCCCGACTACTTCAGCATGGGCGGGGACCTGCGCTTCTTCCGCGAATGCATCCAGCGCCGCGACGCCTCCACGCTGCGCGACTACTCGATGCGCTGCCTCGACCTGCTGACGTCCTGGAGCGGCCGGCTCAAGGAAACGACCACCTCGATCGCCCTGGTGCAGGGCCGCGCCCTCGGCGGCGGCTTCGAGATGGCCCTCAGCGCCGACTACCTGATCGCGGAGGAGCACGCCAGCTTCGGCTTCCCGGAGATCATGTTCGGCCTGTTCCCGTGCACGGGCGCCATGGGCCTGCTGGCGTCGCGCATCGGCCCGCATCGCGCGGAGCGGATGATGACCAACAAGAAGGTCTACACCGCCGCCGAGCTGTTCGAGATGGGCCTGGTCGACGAGATCTGCCCGAGCGGCGAGGGCGAGCTCGCGGTCGAGCGCTTCGTGGCCAACCACAGCCAGCGCCTGAAGGCCCGCCTGAAGGTGCAGCAGAGCCGGTGCCGGCACGCGCAGCTGGATCGCGCCGAATGCGTGCGCATCGTCGACGACTGGGTCGAGACGGCGATGTGCCTGTCCGCGGACGAGATCCGGACGATGGAAATGCTGATCATGATGCAGGCGCGGGAGGCGGCGGCGCCTTCGGCCCGCGTCGCGGCGGCGTAACCGGGAGGGTCAGCGGGAGCTGGCCGCTTCCGGCGCGCCGAGCGATTGCCGCAATCCGTCCAGCGCCGCCAGGCTCAGGTCGGCGGTGCGGCGCAGGTCGGCATGGCGCTCGGCCGCCGTCGCGTCCAGGTCGCGCTGCGCGATCGCCATCAGGCGGTCCGCCAGCGCGGCCAGGCGGATGGCGCCCAGGCTCAGGCACACCCCGCGCAGGGCGTGGGCCTGGCGATGCGTCGCCGGGACGTCGCCGGCGAGCAGGGCTTCGCCGAGCAGGCGGTCGATCCGCTCGATGTCGGCGATGCCGTCGGAAATCATGCGGTGGAGGAATTCCGGCGTGTCGCGCACTTCGCGCAGGGTCTCGATCGCCGCCGGGTCGAGGTATTCGATCGGCACCGGGCGCAGGTGCGGCGTCACCCGCGCGGGCGAGGCCGTGGCGACCGCGTCGTCGGGGAACAGCCCGGCCAGCGCGGAGCGCAGCTTGTCGAAGGTCACCGGCTTGTAGATGATCCCCGCCGCGCCCAGCGACTTCAGGCGGGTCGCGGTGAGCGCCGTCGTGTCGGCGGTCACGAAGAACGTCGGCGCCGGGCGCAGCACGCCCATGCGCCAGGTCTCGTAGACGCTCGCGCCGTCCAGGTCGTGCATGTTGAAGTCGAGGAACACGACGTCGAAGTCGCCGGTGGCCAGCGCCCTGAGCGCGTCCTGGCCGGACTCCACGGCCTCGACCCGGTGCGCGTCGCGCTCGAGCATCTCGCGGATCAGCTGGAGGTTGGTGCGGTTGTCGTCGGCCACCAGGATCCGCTTGCCGCGCACGATCCGCGCGGGCGCCTCGGGGGCCGGCGCAGGCGCCACCACCGCCCGCGGCAGGCGCAGTTCGAACCAGAACCGGGAGCCCATGCCGGGCTCGCTTTCCAGCTGCAGCTCGCCGCCCATCCGGCGGACGTGCGCCAGGGCGATCGAGGTGCCCAGGCCGGTGCCGCCGTACTTGCGGACCGGTCCGGTCTCGACCTGGAAGAACGGCTCGAAGATCTTCTTCTGCAGCTCGGGCGGAATGCCGATGCCGGTGTCGCGCACGCTGAAGCCGAGCCGGCAGACGTCGCCGTCCTCGCCGAGCAGGGCGACTTCCACCATGACCGAGCCCGACTCGGTGAACTTGACGGCGTTGCCGGCCAGGTTCATCAGCACGCTGTTGAGCGCGTGCGCATCGCCCATGACGTCGCCGGAGATCGCCGGGTCGACCTCGACCAGCAGCTCGATGCCCTTGGCGGCCGCGATCGGCGCAAGCGTCCGCGACAGGTGGTTGGTGACCTGGCGAAGGTCGAAGGCGATCTTCTCGGCCGAGTCGCGGCCGAACTCGATCCGGGAGAGGTCGAGGAGCTGCTTGATCTCCACGTCGAGGCCGAGCGCGAGGTCGATGATCGAATGCGCGCGCGCTGCACTCGCTGCGTCGGGCGATTGCGCCTCGATCAGCGAGGCGGTGGAGACGATGCCGGTCAGCGGCGTGCGCAGCTCGTGGCTGACCTTGGCCAGCAGCTGCGACTTGGCGAGGCTGGCGCGCTCCGCGGCGTCGCGGGCGTCCTGCAGCTTGCGGATCAGCACGCCGGCATAGAGCGGAACGACGGTCAGCAGTACCAGGTGCGACAGTTCGAACAGCGGGTTCTCGCGCCAGGCGGGCGCCATCCACGCGACGAGGCCGAAGCCGGCGATCGAGATCGCCTGGCACAGGTGCATCGCGCGGCGGCCGACGCGGAAGCCGAAGCCGAGGATGGTGAACAGGTAGAAGCCGACGAACAGGATCGATGCGCGCCCGACGATCGTCAGCAGCGCCGACAGCATCACCGGGTCGAGCACCGCCGTGAGCGCGACGAGGGTGTTCGCCGAAACCGCCCGACTGCGGTGGGAGAGGTACCAGGCGGTGAAGTTGTAGCTGAGGTAGGCGACGCCGAAGACGCCGATTTCCCAGTGGCCGCTCTCGGGGCGCGCAGGCCCCCAGTACGCCATCGCGGCGAGCATCACCAGGAGCACGAACAGGCCGAATTTCAGGCGCAGCGTGGCCTGCGCACGCACGCTCTGGATCAGGTCGGAGGATGGCATGGCGTCCAAGGGCCGGGCTCCGCTTTACGGTACGATACCCGGCCATCCCGTGCCGGTGCCGGCAGGGTACCCGGATCCGGCGCCCGCAACGAGAGCCGGCCATTCCAGAACGGAGATCCCGATGGACCGCGAGGAGATCCTCGAGCGCCTCAAGGCATTGATCCACGAGCGCTTCGGCGTCGACCCGGCGACCCTGAACGGGAGCACCACCCAGGCCGAGATCGGCATCGATTCGCTACTGATGGTCGACATGATGCTCGACGTGGAAAGCGAGCTCGGCTTCGCCTTCGAGGACATGGCCCTGCCACGGAACCCGAGCCTGGACACCATCGTCGACCTGGTCCAGCGGAATCTGGCGGCCAGCAGGGGCTAGGGCGCCGCGGAGGGCGCGCGCGCCGCCTCAGCGCAACTCGCGGCGCAGGATCTTGCCGACGTTGCTCTTCGGCAGCTCGGTCCGGAACTCGACGATGTGCGGGCGCTTGTAGCCGGTGAGGTATTCGCGCGCGTAGGCCTTCACGTCCTCGGCGGTGAGGTTCGGGTCCTTGCGCACGATCACCGCCTTCACCACCTCGCCGGAATGTTCGTCGGGCGCCCCGACCACCGCGACCTCGAGCACGCCGGGCATGCCGGCGAGCACGTCCTCGACCTCGTTCGGGTACACGTTGAAGCCCGACACGAGGATCATGTCCTTCTTGCGGTCGACGATGTAGAAGAAGCCGCGCTCGTCCATCCGCGCCATGTCGCCGGTATGCAGCCAGCCTTCGGCGTCGATGGTCGCGGCGGTCTCGTCGGGACGGTTCCAGTAGCCCTTCATCACCTGCGGGCCCTTCAGGCACAGCTCGCCGACTTCGCCCGTCGCCACCTTGCGGCCGTCCTCGTCCTTCAGGCAGGCGTCGGTCGAGGGAATCGGCAGGCCGATCGAGCCGTTGTACTCGGGCAGGTCCATCGGGTTGATGCACGCCGCCGGCGACGTCTCGGTGAGCCCGTAGGCTTCCACCAGGGTGCAGCCGGTGACCTGCTTCCAGCGTTCGGCAACCGCGCGCTGCACGGCCATGCCGCCGCCGAGCGTCAGGCGCAGCGAGGAAAAATCGACCTGGTCGAAACCCTCCGCGTGCAGCAGCCCGTTGAACAGCGTGTTGACGCCGGTGATCGCGGTGAAGCGGGTCTTCTTCAGCTCCTTGACGAAGCCGGGCATGTCGCGGGGGTTGGTGATCAGGTGGTTGAGGCCGCCGAACTTGGTGAACACCAGCCCGTTCGCCGTCAGCGAGAAGATGTGGTACAGCGGCAGCGCGGTGATGATGACTTCCTCGCCGGGGCGCAGGTTGCCGCCGACCCAGGCCGCCGCCTGTTCCATGTTCGCGACCAGGTTGCGGTGCGTCAGCATCGCGCCCTTGGCGACGCCGGTGGTGCCGCCGGTGTACTGCAGGAAGGCGATGTCGCCGGAGTCGATCCTCTCCCCGGGCGCCGGGTGCCGCGTGCCGGCGGCGAGCGCGTCGCGGAAGCGCACGGCGCCGGGCAACGAGTAGCGCGGCACCATCTTCTTGATGTGCTTCACCACGAAATTCATGATCGCGCCCTTGGCGCCGCCGACCATGTCGCCCAGGCCGGTCGTGACCACGTGCTTCAGCGGCGATGCCGCGAACACTTCCTCGACGGTGTGGCCGAAATTGTCGACGACCACGATCGCGCTCGCGCCGGAATCGTCGAGCTGGTGCTTCAGCTCGCGCGCGGTGTAGAGCGGGTTGACGTTGACGACGGTCAGGCCGGCGCGGAGGATGCCGAAGGTGGAGACCGGGTACTGCAGGCAGTTCGGCATCATGATCGCGACGCGGTCGCCGCGGGCGAGGCCGAGCTCGCCGCGCAGGTAGGCGGCGAACTGCGCGCTGAGCCGGTCGAGTTCGGCATAGGTGATGACCTTGCCGAAACTGCTGAACGCCGGGCGGTCCCGGAAGCGGGCGATGGCGTCCTCGAGGACGGCGACGATCGACGGGTAGGCGTCGGGGTCGATCTCGGCCGGAACGCCGGCCGGGTAGTTGGCCAGCCAGGGCCGCTCGGGGCTCATCGCGATGTCTCTCCCTCACC
>DASTWT010000043.1:0-13498 GCA_035765815.1 Luteimonas sp.
GTCGCTCGCCCATGCGCACGCGGTCGCCGCGTCGCACCGCCTGCCGCTGTGGCGCTGGCTCGCCGGCGACCGCGCGGTGTCGCTGCCGGTGCCGATGATGAACATCATCAACGGCGGCGCGCACGCCGACAACAACGTCGACCTGCAGGAATTCATGGTGCTGCCGGTGGGCTTCGGTTCGTTCTCCGAGGCGCTGCGCGCGGGCACCGAGGTGTTCCATTCGCTCAAGTCGGTGCTGAAGGCGCGCGGCCTGTCCACCGCGGTCGGCGACGAGGGCGGCTTCGCGCCGGACCTGCGCAGCAACGAGGAAGCGCTGGAAACGATCCTCGAGGCGATCGGCAAGGCCGGTTACCACGCCGGCGAGGACATCCTGCTCGGCCTCGACGTCGCGTCGAGCGAGTTCTACGAGAACGGCAAGTACCACCTCACCGGCGAGGGCAAGCGCCTGACCAGCGAGCAGTTCGCCGACTTCCTCGGCAACTGGGTCGCGCAGTACCCGATCATCACGATCGAGGACGGCATGGACGAGGGCGACTGGGACGGCTGGAAGCTGCTCACCCGTCAGCTCGGCGACAAGGTGCAGCTCGTCGGCGACGACCTGTTCGTGACCAATCCGCGCATCTTCAAGGAAGGCATCGAGCAGGGCGTGGCCAACGCGATCCTGATCAAGGTCAACCAGATCGGCACGCTGACCGAGACGCTCGAGGCGATCGCGATGGCGGATGCCGCGCGCTACGCCGCGGTCGTGTCGCACCGCTCGGGCGAGACCGAGGACACCACGATCGCGGACATCGCGGTCGCGACGACGGCGACGCAGATCAAGACCGGCTCGCTGTGCCGCAGCGACCGCGTGGCGAAGTACAACCAGCTGCTGCGCATCGAGGAGGCGCTGGGCGCGCAGGCGCGCTACGCGGGCCGCGACGCCTTCGTTTCGCTGAAGCGCTGAGCGGCGCGGACGGAGCGCCGATGCGCGGCCTGCGGATCGTCCTGGTGCTGCTGCTGGTCCTGCTGGGCTGGCTGCAGTACCGGCTCTGGTTCGGCAGCGGCGGCGAGCGCGAGGTCGTGCAGCTGCAGGAGCAGGCGGCGCGCCAGCGCCACGACAATACCGGGCTGCAGCAGCGCAACGACGCACTGGCCGCGGAAGTCGAGGACCTCAAGTCCGGCGAGGCCGCGGTGGAGGAGCGCGCGCGCAACGAGCTGGGCATGATCAAGCCCGGCGAAACGTTCTATCGCGTGATCGAGCCGGAGCAGGGCGCCGCCACCGATGCCACGGGCACGAACGGCGCAGCGACCGGCGACGACGTGACGCCGCCGGCCGCCGGTGCGGCCGACGATGCGGCAAGCGCGGGGCCGGCCCGGTGACCTGGGTGGTCGTGCCCGCGGCGGGCCGGGGCGAGCGCTACGGCGCGGCCGTTCCGAAGCAATACCTGGACGTGGACGGCGAGCCGCTGGTCGCGCACACGCTGCGCGCGTTGCTGTCGCACCCGGGCGTCGACGGCGCGGTCGTCGCCGTGGCCGCGGACGATGCCCGCTGGCCCGGGTGGACCGAATTCGAGGGCAAGCCCGTGATCGCCTGCACCGGCGGCGCGAGCCGCGCGGCCTCGGTGCTGGCGGGCCTCGAAGCGCTCCCGGAGGACGTGCGTGCCGACGATTTCGTGCTGGTGCACGACGCGGCGCGGCCGAACCTGTCGGCGGACGACCTTTCGGCGCTGCTCGAACGCGGCCGTGCCGATCCGGTGGGTGCGATCCTGGCCGCGCCCGTGCGCGATACGCTCAAGCTCGCCGGCGACGACGGCGGCATCGACGGCACGAAGCCGCGCGACCGCCTGTGGCGCGCGCTCACGCCGCAGCTGTTCCGTCGGCGGCAACTGGCGCGCGCGCTCGAAGCCGCGCTCGCCGAGGGCAGCGAACCCACCGACGAGTCGATGGCGATGGAACGGCAGGGCGCGCGCCCGCTGCTGGTGGAGGGCAGCGAAGCCAACCTGAAGGTGACCACCCCGGCGGACCTGGCCTGGTTCCGCTTCCTGCGCGCCGGCGCCGTGTAGCATCGCGACGATGGACGCCCGCATCGGCCACGGTTTCGACGTGCACGCCTTCGGCGAGGGCGACCACGTCGTGCTCGGCGGGGTGCGCGTCCCGCATTCGCGCGGCGTGATCGCGCACAGCGACGGCGACGTCGCCATCCATGCGTTGTGCGACGCGCTGCTCGGCGCGCTCGCGCTGGGCGACATCGGCCGGCACTTCCCGCCGTCGGACCCGCGCTGGAAAGGTGCCGACAGCCTCGTGTTCCTGCGCCATTGCAACGAACTGCTGCGCGAGCGCGGCTGGCGCGTCGGCAACGCCGACGTGACGGTGGTGTGCGAGGCGCCGAAGGTCGGTCCGCACGTCGAAGCGATGCGCGCTGCGATGGCGGGCGCGCTGGCCGCCGACATCGGCGCCGTCAGCGTCAAGGCGACGACGACCGAGCGCCTGGGCTTCACCGGCCGCGGCGAAGGCATCGCCGCGCATGCGGTGTGCCTGCTCGTGCGCGCGTGAGCCGCGCGCGGACAGGCGCGGTTTCCGCGTGACCGCTTCCCTCCCGCGGGCGCACGGCGCGCCGGTGCTGTCGGCGCGGATCCGCGTCGCGCCGGAGGATTTCCGGGTCGACGAGATCGACGGCTTCGAGGCCGAGGGCAGCGGCGAGCACCTGCTGCTCACCATCGAGAAGCGCGGCATGAACACCGCCTTCGCCGCGAAGCTGATCGCGCGGTGGGCGGGCATCGACGAGGCCGGGATCGGCTACGCCGGGCTCAAGGACCGGCACGCGCTCACCGTGCAGCGCTTCAGCGTGCACCTCCCGCGCCGCGTGGCGCCGGACACGGCGGCGCTCGAGGCGAGCGACGGGTTGCGCGTGCTCGGCGCCACCTGGCATTCGCGCAAGTTGCCGCGCGGCGCGCTGGCGGGCAACCGCTTCGTGCTGCGCCTGCGCGAGGCGTCGGGCGATCGCGATGCGGTCGGGGCGCGGTTGCAGGCGATCGCGGCGCGCGGCGTGCCCAACTACTTCGGCGAGCAGCGCTTCGGCCGCGAGGGCGACAACGTCGGCAACGCGCTGGCGATGTTCGCCGGCCGGCGCGTGGCCCGCGCGCAGCGCACGCACCTGCTGTCTGCGGCGCGCTCGCAGCTGTTCAACCGCGCGCTCGCCATGCGCGTGGAGGCGGGCAGCTGGGACGCACCGCTCGACGGCGAGGTCTGGCTGCTGGATGGCAGCCGCAGCGTGTTCGGGCCGCTGCCGTTCGACGACGCGCTCGCCGCGCGCCTCGCCGCGTTCGACATCCACCCGACCGCGCCGCTGTGGGGCCGCGGCGAGCTGCGCAGTACGGGCGCCGCGGCGGCCCTGGAGCTCGACGCGCTCGCCGACCAGGAATCGCTGCGGCTGCGCGCGGGCCTCGAGGCCGCGGGGCTGAAGCAGGAGCGGCGCGCGACGCGGCTGCGGCCGCGCGGGTTGGCCTGGGAGTGGATCGAGCCGGGAACGCTCGAGCTGCGCTTCGAACTGCCGCCGGGCGCCTACGCCACCACGGTGCTCGCGGAGTTGGCGGAGCCTACCGGGGGCGCCTGAGCAGCACCAGCACCGCGCCGTGGCCGCCCTGCGCGGCGGGCGCCGACGCGAACGCGAGCACGTCGGCGCGCTGCCGCAGCATCCGGTCCACGAGGTTCTTCAGCACCGGCACGCCGCTGTCCGAATGCAACCCCTTGCCGTGCACGATGCGCACGCAGCCGAATCCCTCGCGCAGCGCATCGGCGAGGAAGGCGCGCAGCATCGCCTCGGCGCGCGCCGCATCGGCGGCGTGCAGGTCGAGCTCGTCCTGCACCGCGTACTGGCCGCGGCGCAAGCGTTGAAGCACGCGCCCGGGCACTTCGTCGCGGCGCCAGGCGAGCGCGTCGCCGGCCTCGATCGTGTCGGCCGCCAGCATCCGCCGGAACTCGTCCTGCGCCTGCGCGTCGTCGCGCGCCGCCATCCGCGGCACCGCGCGCGGCGGGGGCGGGCGCGGCGGCGCGGGCGGCGCGGGCAACTCGCGCACCGGGCCGATCGCTTCCCGGAACAGGGCGGCGTCGTCCTGGTCGGCGGGCTGCGGCTGCGGCGGCGTTTCGCGGCGTCGGGGCATGGCGCAAAGCCTAACCCTTCCCGGTTATCATTCGTGCATGCGCGTACTGGTCAGCAACGACGACGGCGTCGACGCCCCGGGCCTCCGGATCCTCGCCGAAGGCCTGCGCGCGGCCGGCCACGACGTGCTCGTGGTCGCGCCCGACCGCGACCGTTCCGGCGCCAGCAACTCGCTGACCCTCGACATGCCGGTGCGCGTGGTCCAGCGCGCCGCCGACTGCTGGTGCGTGCACGGCACCCCCACCGACTGCGTGCACGTGGCGATCACGGGCCTGCTCGCGCTCGAGCCGGACATCGTGGTGTCGGGCATCAACAACACCGCCAACCTGGGCGACGACGTCATCTATTCGGGCACCGTCGCCGCGGCGATGGAAGGGCGCTTCCTCGGGCTGCCCGCGGTGGCGATGTCGCTGGCGCGCGGCGACGCGGACGAGCGCCATTACGCGACGGCCGCGCGCGCGGCGGTGGAGATCATCGCCCGCCTGCGCGTCGATCCGCTCCCGGCCGACACGATCCTCAACGTCAACGTGCCGGACCTGCCCTGGGAATCGGTGCGCGGCTTCGAGGTCTCGCGCCTGGGCAACCGCCATCGCGCCGAACCCTGCGTGCAGCAGGAAGATCCGCGCGGCCGCAGCTGGTGGTGGATCGGCGCGGCGGGCGCGGAGCAGGACGCCGGACCGGGCACCGATTTCCACGCGGTGCGCACCGGCCACATCTCGATCACGCCGATCCAGGTCGACCTGACGCGCTACCAGGCGCTGGAGCAGGTCGCCAGCTGGGTCGGCGGGCTCGAAGCGTCGCTCGTCGCGCACGGCGCGCCGCGGCGTGAAGCCGGCGGGGCGGCGCGATGACCGCGCGCATGCGCCTCCAGCCGGAGGCCGTCGGCCTCGGGATGACCTCGCAGCGCGTGCGCGACCGGCTCATCGAGCGCCTGCGCGCCGGCTCGCCGCAAACCCCCGGCATCGCCGACGAGCGCGTGCTCAACGCCATCCGCACCGTGCCGCGGCATCTGTTCATCGACGAAGCCTTCGCTTCGCGCGCCTACGAGGACACCGCGCTGCCGATCGGCCACGGCCAGACGATCTCGCAGCCGTGGGTGGTGGCGCGCATGACCGAATCGCTGTTCCTTGACGGCGCGCATCCGTCGAAGGTGCTCGAGATCGGCACCGGCTCCGGCTACCAGGGCGCGATCCTCGCCGCGCTCGGGCTGCAGGTATACACGGTCGAGCGCATCGGCGAACTGCTTCGAACCGCGCGCAAGCGCTTCCGCACGCTCGGCCTGAACGTGCGCAGCAAGCACGACGACGGGCGCATCGGCTGGCCGGAGGAGGCGCCCTTCGACGCGATTGTCGTGACCGCCGCTGCGCCGGCGCTGGTGGACGCGCTCACCGCGCAGCTCGCGCCGGGCGGCACCCTGGTGGCGCCGGTCGGCGCGGCCGGCGGCCAGTCGCTGCTGCGCCTGCGCAAGGACGCCGCGGGCAACGTGAGCCGTGACGACCTGGGGCCGGTGGTGTTCGTGCCGCTGCTGTCCGGAATGGTCGATTGAAGGTCTTCGCGCCGCTCTACGAGCGCGCGCTGCGCTGGGCGCAGCATCGCAACGCGCCCGCGTTGCTCGGCCTGCTGAGCTTCGTCGAGGCGGTGTTCTTCCCGGTGATGCCGGAAGTGATGCTCGCGCCGATGGCGCTGTCGCGGCCCGGGCGCGCGTTCCGCTACGCCACGATCAGCCTGGCGTGCTCGCTCGCCGGCGCACTGGTCGGCTACGCGCTCGGCCACTACGCCTACGAGCTGGTGAAGCCCCTGTTCGCGAAGCTCGGCTGGGCCGCGCACGTCGACCAGCAGGTCGAATACCTGCGCGGCATCGTGGCCGAGTCGCCGTGGAAGGCGTTCTGGGTCCTGGTGCTCGGCGGCTTCGCGCCGATCCCGCTGAAGTTCTTCACCTGGGCCTCGGGCATCGTCGGCGTGCCGTTGCTGCCGTTCATGGCCAGCATGTTCATCGGCCGCGGCAAGCGCGTGTATCTTCTGGCCGGGGCGATCAGGATCGGCGGCCCGCGCGCGGAAGCCGCGCTGCACCGCTGGATCGAGCCGGTGGGCTGGATCGCGCTGCTGTTGCTGGCGGTGCTGGCCGCCTGGCTGGGATGGAGGGCCTACGCGGGATGAAGATCCGGAACGACGGCATGCTGCGCGCCTGCGTGCTCGCGGGCGCGGTCGCGTTGCTCGCCGCCTGCGCGAGCACCCACGTCGTCCGCCGCGCGGGCGGCGGCGACCTGCGGCCGGTACGCGTGTCCGTGCCGAAGCCCGGCAAGGCGGTGACCGTGCGCGCCGGGCAGACGCTGTACCGCATCGCCACCGAGAACGGCATCACCGCGCGCGACCTCGCGTCGTGGAACGACGTCGATCCCCCGTACACCATCTTCCCGGGGCAGACGCTGCGGCTGTATCCGCCGGCGCGCGGCAGCGCGGGCAGCGCGGGCGGCGCGGGCGGCGCCGGGCGTGCCGCTTCGACTGCTACCGCGCGCGCGCCGGGCTCCCGCCCGGCGCCGCCCCAGGGCGCTGCGCCCGTCGCGCGCACCGCGCCCGCGGCGAGTCCCTTCGCCTGGCGCTGGCCGGTGGACGGCGCGCTGCTCTCCGGCTACGTCGCCGGCAATCCGACGCGCCAGGGCATCGACATCGGCAACAACGAAGGCACGCCGGTACGCGCTGCCGCCGACGGCGTCGTCGTGTACTCGGGGTCGGGCCTGGTGGGCTACGGCGAGCTCGTCATCGTCAAGCACGACGACAACTGGCTGTCGGCCTACGGCCACAACCGCGCGCGCATGGTCAACGAAGGCCAGGTCGTGAAGGCCGGCCAGCAGATCGCGGAGATGGGCCACACCGGCGCCGCGCGCGACATGCTGCATTTCGAGATCCGCTACAACGGCAAGCCGGTCGACCCGCTGGCCTACCTGCCGAAGCGCTGATCCCCGTTTTCCGTTCCGACCGTCAGGGAAGACCATGAACCGCATCGCGCCGCTTTCCATCGTCCTCGCCGCCTGCCTCCCGGCCGGTGCCGCGTCCGCGCAGCAGGCTGCGCAGGCGGGGCACGCCGCCGCCCAGCCCGCGCCTTCGGCCGAAGAACTCGGTTTCCGCCACCAGCTCATGCTCGACGACTACGCGCGCGTCGAATACCGCGACGAGGCCGGCAACGCGATCGGCTTCGAGGACGTCCTGCGGGCGATTCCCACGGGCAAGTCGTTCTCGATCGAGAAGGACGGCGACCATTCGCTCGCCACGATCAAACTGGGCGGCAAGCACGCCGCGGCGGAGGAGCCGGCGCCGCGGGCCCTGCAGGCGGGGCAGCCGTTGCCCGTGCCCGAAGGCCTGCGCACGCTCGACGGGCATGCGTTCGGAAGCGCCGAACTGCACGGTCGGCGCACGCTGCTCAGCCTCTACTTCGCCGAGTGCCTGCCGTGCATCGCGGAAGTGCCGGAGCTCAACGACCTCGCGGCGGAGCACCCGGAAATGGGCGTGTACGCGCTGACCTTCGACGACGCCGCGACCGCGAAGGCCTTCGTCGCGCAGCGCGGACTGCGGCTGCCGGTGGTGGCCGACGCCCAGGCGTACCTCGATGCGCTCGGCGTGCAGACCTATCCCACGCTGGTGCTGCTCGACGAAGCCGGACGGATCGCCGCCGTCCGCCACGGCGGCAAGATGCCGGCGCCCGGCGGCCAGGCAGGCGACGACGCGGACGGCGAGGGCATCGCGGCCTGGGTCGCGACCTCGTTCGCCGCCCCGCAGGCTGCGGTCGCGCCCTGAGCCGGACGGCTCAGCCGGGCAGCACGAACGCCGCGACGACGCGCCGGCCTTCGCCGGCGAGCACGCTGTAGGTGCGCGCGGCGGCGGCGTTCGTCATCGCTTCGAGGCCGACGCCGCGGCGCAGCGCCGCCGCCAGCGTCGCCGGCGGCGGGAAGGCCTGCGCGGCGCCGGTGCCCAGCACGATCAGCTCGGGCTGCAGCGCGAGCAGCGGCTCGAGCGCTTCGGGTGGCAGCGTCGCGGCGTCGCGGTACGGCCAGTCCTCGACCAGCGCCTCCGGGGAGACGCAGAAGCTGCGATGCAGGGTGCGGTCGTTGACGAGCGCGGATTCCCCGTCGGCGCCGCGGAGGAAACAGGCGTAGTCGGGACGTTCGAGGTGCAGCTGCATCGGAACGGCGGGCGGTGGGCCGTCAGGCGCGCGGCAGCACGATGCGCCGGTTGTCCTTCGACGGACGGAACAGCACCGCGGTGTGGCCGATGCGCTGCACCAGCGCGGCGCCGGCGCGACGCGCCAGTTCCTCGACCATCGCGTCGCGGGCGTCGCGGTCCTCGGCGGCCACCTTCACCTTGATCAGCTCGTGGTGTTCCAGCGCGCCGTCGACCTCGGCCACGAGCGCGTCGCTGATGCCCTTGCCGCCGACCTGCAGCATCGCCTTGAGGCCGTGCGCCTGGCCGCGCAGGAAGCGGGTCTGGGCGTTGGTCAGGGCGGTCGACATCGGGGGGCCGAAAGGAGAGCGGGGAAGGCCGTCAGGGTATCATGGCGCCGACCATGGCCACCCGCAGCAAGTCCAGCCAGCGCTGGCTGAAGGAGCACTTTTCCGACCCCTACGTGAAGAAGGCGCAGGCGGAAGGGATGCGTTCGCGCGCGGCCTACAAGCTCGAGGAACTCGTCGAGCGCGACCGGCTGCTGAAGCCGGGGATGGTGGTCGTGGACCTCGGCGCGGCGCCGGGCGGCTGGTCGCAGTGGGTCCGGCAGGCGCTGGACGACCTGTCGAAGGACAAGCCTGGCCGGGTCGTGGCGCTGGACATCCTCGAGATGCCGGGCCTGGCCGGCGTCGAGTTCCTTCATGGCGACTTCAGGGAGGATGCGGTCCTATCGGCCCTGGAAGCGACATTGGCCGGGGCCGCCGTGGACCTTGTCCTTTCCGACATGGCCCCCAATAAAAGTGGCATGGACGCGGTGGACCAGCCGCGGATGATGCACCTGGCCGAACTGGCGATGGATTTCGCCGACAACCACCTGCGCCCCGGCGGCACGTTCCTGATCAAGCTGTTCCAGGGCACGGGGTTCGACCAGTACGTTCGCGACCTGCGGCGGCGGTATGCGAAAGTGTCGATCCGCAAGCCCGCCGCCTCGCGCAAGCGCTCGCCCGAGGTCTACGCCCTGGCGCAGGAAAAGCGCCCGACCCCCCTTCCCGGATAGCCGTGCCCCCAATGAACGACCTCGTGAAAAACCTGCTGCTCTGGGTCGTCGTCGCCGTCGTGCTGATGGTGGTGTTCCAGAGCTTCAGCCCGAAGTCCGCGGCGACGCAGCCGCTGACCTACGACCAGTTCGTGCAGGAGGTGCAGGGCGACCGCGTGTCCGAGGTGAAGATCGCCGAGGACCGCACCACGATCAGCGGCAAGCGCAAGGACGGCACCGGCTTCACCACCTACGCCCCGGCCGACAAGGACCTGGTCAACGACCTCCTGCGCCACGGCGTCACCACCGTGCAGACGCCGCCGTCGAGCGGCATGTCGCTGGGCGTGATCCTGGTGAACGTGCTGCCATGGCTGCTGTTCATCGGCATCTGGGTGTATTTCATGCGGCAGATGCAGCAGGGCGGCAGCAAGGGCGCGATGTCCTTCGGCCGCTCGCGCGCGAAGCTGCTCAACGAGGACCAGACCAAGGTCACCTTCGCGGACGTCGCGGGTTGCGACGAGGCGAAGGAGGAAGTGTCGGAGCTGGTGGAGTTCCTGCGCGACCCGTCCAAGTTCCAGAAACTGGGCGGCAAGATCCCGCGCGGCGTGCTGATGGTCGGCCCGCCCGGCACCGGCAAGACGCTGCTCGCCAAGGCGATCGCCGGCGAGGCGAAGGTGCCGTTCTTCTCGATCTCCGGCTCCGATTTCGTCGAGATGTTCGTCGGCGTCGGCGCCTCGCGCGTGCGCGACATGTTCGAGCAGGCGAAGAAGCACGCGCCGTGCATCATCTTCATCGACGAGATCGACGCGGTCGGCCGCCATCGCGGCGCCGGCCTGGGCGGCGGCCACGACGAGCGCGAGCAGACGCTGAACCAGCTGCTGGTCGAGATGGACGGCTTCGAGGGCGGCGAGGGCGTGATCGTCGTCGCCGCGACCAACCGCCCCGACGTGCTCGACCCGGCGCTGCTGCGGCCGGGCCGCTTCGACCGCCAGGTCGTGGTCGGCCTGCCGGACGTGAAGGGACGCGAGCAGATCCTCAAGGTGCACATGCGCAAGGTGCCGCTGGCCGACGACGTCGACGCCATGGTCGTGGCGCGCGGCACCCCGGGCTTCTCCGGCGCCGACCTCGCCAACCTGGTCAACGAGGCCGCGCTGTTCGCCGCGCGCGAGAACGCGAAGGAGGTCCGCATGGACCACTTCGACAAGGCGCGCGACAAGATCATGATGGGCGCCGAGCGCCGCTCGATGGCGATGAGCGAGCAGGAAAAGACGCTCACCGCGTACCACGAGGCCGGCCACGCGATCGTCGGCCGCCTGGTGCCCGAGCACGACCCGGTCTACAAGGTCACGATCATTCCGCGCGGCCGCGCGCTGGGCGTGACCATGTACCTGCCCGAGGGCGACAAGTATTCGTACAACCGCACCGCGATCGAGTCGCAGCTCTGCTCGCTGTACGGCGGCCGCGTCGCCGAGGAGCTGATCTTCGGCGACGACAAGGTCACCACCGGCGCGTCGAACGACATCGAGCGCGCGACCAAGATGGCGCGCAACATGGTCACCAAGTGGGGCCTGTCCGAGCTCGGCCCGATCACCTTCGGCGAGGACGAGGACGAAGTGTTCCTCGGCCGCTCGGTCACGCAGCACAAGAGCGTGTCCGACGAGACCGCCCGCCGCATCGACGACGTGGTGCGCGGGATCCTCGACAAGGCCTACGGCCGGACCACGAAGATCCTCACCGACAACCTCGACAAGCTGCACGCGATGGCGAAGCTGCTGCTCGAGTACGAGACCATCGACGTGCCGCAGATCGACGCGATCATGGACGGCCGCGACCCGCCGCCGCCGATGGGCTGGAGCCCGGGCGGCCCGGCGAAGGACCGGCCCAAGACCATCACCATCGGCGGCCCCGCCGAGGTGTGACCGGGACGGCGCCGCGAGGCGCCGTTCCTGCGTCCGGCGCGGGCGTGCGCCGTTTCGGTATCCTGCGCGCATGTTCGACACTTCTCCCCGACTCGACTGCGCCGGCCGCACCGTGACGCTCGATCGCCCGCGGGTGATGGGCATCGTCAACGTCACGCCCGATTCGTTCTCCGACGGCGGCGCGCACGCCAGCGCCGACGCGGCGGTCGCGCACGGACTGAAGCTCGCCGAAGAAGGCGCCGACATCCTCGACGTCGGCGGTGAGTCGACCCGCCCGGGCGCCGACGACGTGCCGGAGGAAGAGGAACTGCGGCGCGTGGTCCCGGTGATCGAGCGACTGGCGAAGCAGGTCGCGATCCCGATCAGCATCGACACCTCGAAGCCGGGCGTGATGCGCGCCGCGGTCGCCGCGGGCGCGGGCATGATCAACGACGTGTATGCATTGCGCCGCGACGGCGCGCTGGACGCCGCGGCCGGCCTCGGCGTGCCGGTGGTGCTGGCGCACATGCTCGGGGAGCCGCGCTCGATGCAGGACGCCCCGCGCTACGACGACGTGGTCGCCGAGGTCCACCGCTTCCTCGCCGAGCGCATCTTCGCCGCGGAGATGGCGGGCATCGCCAAGCGCAACGTCGTCGTCGACCCGGGCTTCGGCTTCGGCAAGACCCGCGACCACAACCTGCTGCTGCTCGCGCAGCTCGAACGGTTCACCGAACTCGGCGTGCCGGTGCTCGCGGGCCTGTCGCGCAAGCGCACCATCGGCGAGCTGACCGGCCGCGAGGATCCGCGCGAGCGCATCCACGGCTCGGTCGCCGCGCACGTGATCGCCGCGCAGCGCGGCGCGCGCCTGCTGCGCGTGCACGACGTGGCGGCGACCGTCGACGCCCTCGCGGTCTGGACCGCCGTGGCCGCGCAGCCGATGCCGAAGCCGAAGGCCGCGCCGCCGGCCATCCGCTGGCCCGACGACGACTGAGGCGCGGCCGCGTGCAGGGCTTCCCGGACAGACCCGAGGCGCTGGAACGCGCACTGCGCGAGGCGTTCTCGCGGCCGCGACTCGTGGCCGCGGTCGACGCGCTCGCGCAGGGCCGCCTGCCGCAGGCCGAAGCGCTGCTGCGCGAGCAGTTGGCGCAGGATCCCGGCGATCCCGCGGCGACCTGCGTGCTCGCCGACCTCGCCAGCCGCATCGGCCGCTACGACGACGCCTGCGCGCTGCTGGAGCGCTGCCTCGCGATCGCCCCGGGCTTCGACGCGGCGCGCGAAAACTACGCCCGGGTGCTGCAACTGGCCGACCGCCCCGCGGAAGCGCTGGTCCAGGCCGACCTCCTGCTCGCGCGCGATCCGCGCAATCCTGCCTGGCGCAACCTGAAGGCGCTGGTGCTGTTCCGGATCGGCGAGTACGCGCAGGCGCTGCCGATCTTCGAGCGGCTGCTCGAGGAACACCCCGGCGACGCCGGCACCTGGATCAGCGTGGCGCATGCGCTCAAGGCGGTGGGCCGGACCGGCGAGGCGATCGCGGCCTACCGCCGCTGCCTCGCGCTCGAGCCGTGGGCCGGCGACGCGTGGTGGAGCCTGGCGAACATGAAGACCTTCCGCTTCGAGGACGCCGACGTGGACGCCATGCGCGCGCAGCTCGCCCGCGCTGGGCTCGGCGCCGGGGACCGCGCGCACCTGTCGTTCGCGCTGGGCAAGGCGCTGGAGGATCGCGCGGACCATGCGGCGGCCTTCGACCACTACGCGCGCGGCAACGCGCTGCGTCGCGAACAGGGGCGGTATTCGGCGGACCGCAACAACGCGCGCCTGCGCCGCGCCGCCGGCATCTACGACGCGGATTTCTTCCGCGCGCGGGAAGGCTGGGGCGCGCAGGCGCCGGACCCGATCTTCATCGTCGGCATGCCGCGCGCCGGCTCCACGCTCGTCGAGCAGATCCTGGCCAGCCATCCGCTGGTCGAGGGGACGATGGAGCTGGAGGAGATCCTCGCGATCGCGCGAACGCTGTGGCGCGAGGCGGGCGAGACCCACGCCTCGTCGCCGGCGCGCTACGACGAGGCGCTGGCGGACCTCGATCCCGCGGCGGTACGCGCGCTCGGCGAGCGATACATCGAACGGACGCGCATCCACCGCAAGACCGGCGCGCCGTTCTTCATCGACAAGATGCCGAACAACTTCGCCCACGCCGGCCTGATCCGGGTGGCGCTGCCGAACGCGAGGATCGTGGACGTGCGCCGGCACCCGATGGCCTGCGGGTTCTCG
>DASTWT010000044.1:0-3705 GCA_035765815.1 Luteimonas sp.
CTCGACCCGATCGCCTCCGGCGTGATCATGAAGCTCGTCGCGAGCCTCAACGCGAGCCTCGGCCTCACCAGCATCATCGTCACCCACCACGTGCACGAGACGCTGCCGATTTCCGACCACGCGGTGATGATCGCCAACGGGCGCATCGTCTTCCGCGGCACGCCGGCGGAACTCCAGGCGTCGACCGATCCGCTGGTGCAGCAGTTCCTGCGCGGCGAGCCCGACGGCCCGATTCCGTTCGACACCGCGGCGCGTCCGCGCTCCGCCGCCGAGGCCGCCTGATGCCCTTCGTCGCCGCCACCCGCTCGCTCGGCCGCGCCGGCCTGTTCTCGCTCTCGGTGCTGCGCGCCTCGTCGCCGACGCGCGACTTCTTCGCCGAGCTCGTGCGCGAGATCTACAAGATCGGCGCGCGCTCGCTGCCGATCATCGCCGTCGGCGGCGCCTTCGTCGGCCTGTCGGTGACGCTGCTCGGCTACCGCGCGCTGCAGACCTACGGCGCCGCCAACCAGATCAGCGCGCTCGTGGGCCTCGGCCTGTATCGCGAACTCGCGCCGGTGCTGACGGCGCTGCTGTTCATCGGCCGCGCCGGCTCGTCGATCGCCGCCGAACTCGGCCTGATGCGCGCCACCGACCAGATCACCGCGCTCGGCCTGATGGGCATCGACCCGGTGGCGAAGGCGGTCGCGCCGCGCTTCTGGGCCGCGGTCATCTGCGTGCCGCTGCTCACCGCGTTCTTCTGCTCGCTGGCGATCAGCGCCAGCTGGTTCGAGGCGGTGCGCGTGATCGGCATCGACAGCGGCTCGTTCTGGCAGGTGCTGAAGGACGCCGTCGACTTCCGCGGCGACTTCCTGGTCGCCTTCATCAAGGCGGCGGTGTTCGGCGGCACCGCGGCGCTGGTCGCGGCCTACGTCGGCTACCACGCCGAACCCACCATCGAGGGCACCTCGGTGGCCACCACCCGCGCGGTCGTCAACGCGTCGCTGCTGGTGCTGATGTTCAATTTCGTCTTGTCTGCCTTCCTCTTCCAGGGCTAAGGGCAAAGGATTCCTCATGAGCGTTCGCGGTCCCCGTCTCGAATTCGCGGTCGGCGCCTTCCTGCTGCTGGCGCTGGCGTCGCTGCTGGTGCTGGCGCTGGCGTCGAGCAACGGCAAGTTCGGCTTCGGCCAGAGCACCTACCCGCTGAAGGCGCGCTTCACCAACCTCGGCCAGCTGCGCCCGAACGCGCCGGTGAAGATCGGCGGCGTGAACATCGGCACCGTGGCGGACATTCAGCTTGACCCGGTCAAACTCGACGCCGTCGTGACCCTGGCGATCGACAATCGCTACAAGGACCTGCCCTCGGACACCTCCGCCAGCATCCTCACCGGCGGCCTGCTCGGCGAGAGCTACGTCGGCCTGCAGCCCGGCGGCGACGTCGAGGCCTTGAAACCCGGCGAGGAGATCGCATTCACCACACCGGCCGTCGACCTGATCCAGATGGTCGGCAAGTACATGTTCGGCGGCGGCGGCAAGCCGGCCGCCGACAGCGGCGACGGCGCCGCGGCCACGCCCCCAGACAACTCCGCCCCCACGGAATGATCCGCATGAAGACTTCGCTCCCCGGCCTCCTGCTCGCTTCCCTGCTCGCCGCCCCGGCGCTCGCGCTCGCGCCCGCGGGCGCTGCGTCCGCGCAGGCCGCCGCCCCCGCGCAGGGTTCGCCCAGCAAGATGGTCCTCGACAACAGCCAGCGCATCCTGTCGACGCTCGAGTCGCGCCGCGCCGAGTTCACGAAGAACCGCGCCGCGCTGGAGCAGTTCGTCGCCGGCGAGTTCGACGCGATGTTCGACCGCGACTACGCCGCACGCCAGGTCCTCGGGCGGCATGCGCGCGGCGCCTCCGACGCCGACGTGAAGGTGTTCGCCGACGCGCTCGCCGACAGCCTGATGCGCCGCTACGGCTCCTCGCTGCTCGACTTCAACACCCGCCTGAAGGTGCGCATCAAGTCCGAGACGGTGCTCCCGCGCGGCCTGGGCGTGAAGGTCTCGAGCGAGATGCTGCGCCAGGGCGGCGAGCCGATCCCGGTCGACTACCTGATGCGCAAGTCCGGCAACGGCTGGAAGGTGTTCGACGTGATGGTGGAGGGCGTGTCGTTCGTGCAGACCTTCCGCCAGCAGTTCGACAGCGAGCTGACCCACAAGTCGATCCGCCAGGTCGCCGCCGATCTCGCCAGCGGCAAGGTCCAGGCGGATGCCCAGCGCTGAGACGGGCGCGAGCGTGAGCCGCGACGGCGAGGCGCTGCGCTTCGCCGGCGCGCTGCTGCGCGGGCAGGTGCCCGCGTTGTGGCGGCAGGCGCTGCCGCTGGCGCCGGGCGCACGGCGCTTCGACCTCTCCGGCGCGAGCCGCGTCGACAGCGCCGGCGTGGCGCTGCTCGCGGAACTCGCCGCGCGCGCCGGCGGCGGCGTCGCGATCAAGGGCGATCCCGCGGGGCTGGCCGCATTGCGCGCCGCCTATCGTTTGCAGGCTGATCTCGACTTCGCCTGACCCGCGCCCCGTCGCGGGGTAAAATCCCGACACCCCATGCGCCCCTCACACCTTCCCCTGGTCCTCGGCCTGGCACTGGCCCCGTTGTCCGCGACGGCGCAGACCGTGCCGGACGCGTCGCAGCCGCAGCCGCAGGACACCGCAGCGCCCGCGCAGCCGCAGGCCGTCACCCCACCGCAAGCCGCCGAAGCGCAAGCGGCGACGCAGGACGCCACGGCGGAAACAGCGCCGGACGCCGCGCAGGACGCCGCGCCGACGCAGGAAGAACTGGATTACCAGGCGCTCTACGGCGGCCAGGTCTACGACCCGGTCGCCGATCCCACGCTGCCGGCGCCGGCGCAGCTGCCGGACGTCTACGACCCGTGGGAGAAGCTCAACCGCAAGGTGCACGCCTTCAACAACGTCGTCGACGCGCACATCGCCAAGCCGCTCGCGCATGCCTACGTCGCGGTGGTGCCGCGCCCGGTGCGCCTGGGCGTCAGCAACTTCTTCAGCAACCTCGGCCAGCCGGTCAACGCGCTGAACTCGCTGCTGCAGGGACGTCCCGCGGACGCCGGCAAGTCGATGGCGCGCTTCCTGATGAACACCACGCTCGGCCTCGGCGGCATCCTCGACCCGGCGACCGACGCGCACCTGCCCTACTACAACGAGGACTTCGGCCAGACCCTCGGGAAGTGGGGCTGGAAGCGCTCGCGCTACGTCGAGCTCCCGCTGTTCGGCCCGCGCACCGTCCGCGACGTGTTCGGCCTCGTCGGCGACGCGCCGCTGTCGCCGATCCGGCAGGTCGAGGACGACCCGGCCCGCGTGTTCCTGCAGGGCCTGCAGCTGGTGGACGTGCGCACGCAGCTGTTCGCGGTCGACAGCATGCGCGAGGGTGCCACCGACGACTACGCCCTGGTCCGCGACGGCTGGATGCAGCGGCGCAAGTACCAGATCTTCGGCGACACCCAGTCGCAGCAGGACGACTCGCTGCCCGAGTACCTGCAGGAAGACACCGCGAACCCGAGCGTCCCCGCCGACGCCATGCCGGTCATCCCGCCCGGTAGCAACTGACCGCCGGCTGGCGGCTATTCGCCCAGCAACTTCGTTTCGTCTTCGCCCGGCACCGACTCGACGTCGCGCAGCTGGCGCTGGATCGCCCGCGTACGCACGCCGGTCTGCTCGATCTTGTTGCTGGCCTCGGCG
>DASTWT010000045.1:0-22625 GCA_035765815.1 Luteimonas sp.
CACGCGCCCGCTTTCGGGCTGCATCAGCGTGTACAGCATCCGCAGCGTGGTGGTCTTGCCGGCGCCGTTGGGGCCGAGCAGGCCGGTGATCTCGCCGTCGCGGGCCTCGAAGCCGACGTCGTCGACGGCGACCACGCGGGCCTTGTCCTTCCCCTTTCCGGGGAAGGTCTTGCGCAGGTGTTCCGCGATGATCATGGCTTCAGGGCTCCCAGCCGTTGAACGAAGTGAAGGGCGGCACGTAGCCGAGCGTGTCCAGGCACTTGCCGTCGAGCGACTTCGCGTCGGCTGTCTCCAGGAACTGCGCGAACAGCTTCGGCATGCAGCCGGCGCCGATCACGTTGTGGCCCTGGCCCTTGAGCACGAACAGGCGGCCGTTGGGCAGGGTCTTCACCACTTCCTCGCCGTAGCGCGGCGGGGTGACCGGATCGAATTCGCCTTCCAGCACCAGCGCGGGCACGTCGCTGCGCAGCGGCTGGTGGAAGTCGGCGGGCATCGCGCCCTTCGGCCACAGTTGGCATTGCGTGCCGAGGAAGTCGGAGAACTGGTTGCCCAGCAGCGTGCCCTCGAGCGCGGGATCGGACTTCAGGCCGAACGCGTCCTCGCTGCACACCACCGACAGCTGCATGCCCATCGCCATCTGCCCGCCGACGCTCTCGCCGAGCATCCGGCTCAGCGCCATCAGGCCTTCGTAGCGGCCCTGGGCGGCCTCGTGCAGCTGCAGCGGCAGCAGCGACGAGACCAGCGGCATGTAGGCGTACATGCGCATCAGGCCGGCAACGGCGTTCGCGGTCAGCGGTTCCTCCCTGGACTCGCCGGTCGCCGCGTCGCGGTAGCGGACCATCGGCGGCGCGGCGCGCAGCGTCGCCATCAGCGCGTCGAGCTGCGCGCGCGGGTGGCCCACCGCCCTGGTGCACGCGTCCGACTGCTCGCACCGGCCGAACTGCAGGTCGAGGGCGCGTTCGAGGTTGGCGGCGAAATCGTTGCCGAGGATCAGCGTGTTCGGCGCGACCGAATCCAGCACGATCGCACGCGTGTTCGCCGGGTGGCGCATCGCGTACTGCTGGGCGACCCGCGTGCCGTAGGAGACGCCGAGCAGGTCGATCTTCTCCACGCCCAGCGCCTTGCGCACGTCGTCGAGGTCGCGGACGGCGTCGGTGGTGGTGTAGAAGCGGAGGTCGGCGGACTTCGACAGCGCGTCGCGGCAACGCGCGGTCTCCGCGCGCACGGCGTCGGGGCCGGCGTCGTCGGCCAGGTCCTTGCCGCCTTCGCACTTCAGCGGGTTCGACTTGCCGGTGCCGCGCTGGTCCACCAGCACGACGTTGCGGTGCTTGAGCACTTCGCGGAACGCGGGCGCGATCTGCGGATAGGTCTCCACCGCCGCCTGGCCCGGCCCGCCGGCGAGCAGGAAGACCGGGTCGGGCGCGACCTCGGCGTCGTCGTCCGGCGCGATCCAGGCGACGTTGAGCGCGATCCGGCGGCCGTCGGGACGCGCCGGATCCTCCGTGACCGCGTAGCTGCCGCACTGCGCCTCGACGCCGTCCTGCCCGAACAGCGGCTCGAGCGTGCAGGGCGTGAACGCGATCCGGCCGTACATGCGCGGCTTCGCCGGCGGCGCGTCCGCGGTGCGCGCGGGCTTCTTCGCTTCGGGCGACGCCGTGGTCGCGGCGTCGCCGGCGCCCGCGGGCGCGTGGTGGTCGCGCCAGTAGCGATAGCCGGACAGGCCGGCGAGTATCGCGACGGCGAGGATGAACCTGGCTTTGCGGGACATCTGCAAGGATCCTTGGAACGGTGGAAAGGATTCGCGCGCGCGGCGTCAGCGCCCGCGCCGGCCGCGCGCGACGAACGCGATGCCGAGGCCGAGGAAGGCGAAGCCGACGCCGGTGAAGGCCGTCTGCCCGCCGAAGAAGGCCACGCCGAGGAACGCGGTGGCGACGCCCAGGTAGCCGAAACCGGCGGCGCGAAGGTCGCCGCGCGGGCGGCAGGCGAGGAAACGTGGCAGTCGCATGAGGAACCTCAGCTTTCGGGAATGAAGATGGATTCGATCGGCTCGCCGAACAGGCGCGCCAGGCGGAAGGCGAGCGGCAGGCTCGGGTCGTACTTGCCGGTCTCGATCGCGTTCACCGTCTGCCGCGACACTTCGAGGCGTTCGGCGAGCTCGCCCTGCGACCAGCCGAAGCGTTCGCGCAGTTCGCGGATGCGGCTGTGCATGTCGGCGTCCGGCGCCCGGCGCGTCAGCGGTAACGGCCAGCGACGAAGGCCTTGGCGAGGCCGTACGTCATGCAGACCAGCGGGAAGACCCAGAACATCGCCTGCCCGGAGGGAATGTCGATGACCTTCGCCATCTGCAGCAGGCCGCCGGCGAAATACAGCATCGACACCAGCGCCGTCGCCACGCTCACCGCTTCCAGCTCGATGCGGCGCTGCAGCTCGTCGCTGTCGCGGATGTAGCGGATGATCGCGCGCACCGCCAGCGCGACCGGCGGCACCGGCAACAGGGCGAGCATCGCGCGCAGCACGGGTTCCTCGACCTGCTTCAGGAGCCACAGCGAGGCGCCGAGCGCGAGCACGTAGCCGCCCATCGCCGGCAGGAACTCGCGCAGGTAGCGCCGGCGCAGGGCCGGCACCGACCCGTCGCAGGCCTCCGCCCAGTGGCGGAACGGCGGCACGGTCCGGACCAGGACCATCAGCACCACGCCGATGCCGATGCCGGCCAGGATGCCCGCGACGAAGCCTCGCAGGTCGTCCGGCAGGGGGCTGGCCGGCGCGAACGCGAGCCAGCCGCAGGCGGCGGCCAGGAGCAGGATCAGCAGGATTCGGCGGGGCGTGAGCGAGGTCGGGGCGGGCACGGCGGCGGCCTGTCAAGAATGCTTGACACCAGACTACGGGGCACCTGTCAGGGTTGTCAAGCTAGCTTGACACCTGGCGGCGCCGGCCGCGGGCGCCATGGCCCGGGGATTTGACCGGCCGAATGGGCCGTCCAAGAATCCCGGCATGACCGGGACCGCAAAACCCGCCGTCGCCATCGCCGCCCTGGCGGCCTGCACCCTCGTGGCGGCGGCAATCGGCGGCTATGCCTATGCGCAGACGCCCGCTGGCGTTCCGGTGGCCATCCACTTCGACCTGTCGGGACATGCCAACGGCTGGGCGTCGCGGGGCTGGGCGTTCTTCGGCATTCCGCTGATCGGCGCCGTGCTCGCGGTGCTGCAGTGGCGGGTGCCGGCGCTCAAGCCCTCTGCGGGGCCGGGCGAACGGAAGCTGGTGTCGGTGCTGATGGTCGCGACCGCGCTTGCGTTGCTGGCCGGGCAGGCGGTGATCGCGTGGCATGCGCTGGTTCCCGGCTGAGCCAGCCGCCGGGCGCACGGCGCGGCCGGCCACGGGACGGCGTCATTTGCTGCTGACGTATTTCTCGCGGCGGATGCGGCGGATGTCGAGCCCGGCGTCCTTCAGCGCCTCGAAGCAGGCGTCGACCATGTTCGGGTTGCCGCACAGGTAGGCGATGTCGTCGCCGGCGTCGGGACCCCATTCGGCCAGGAACTGCTGCACGTAGCCGTGGCGCACGTCGGGGTGCGGGTCGGGCGGCAGCCCGCGGGACAGGCAGGGCACGTAGCGGAAGTGTTCCGGGTGCGCGTCGGCGAAGGCGCGGAACTCGTCGCCGTACAGCAGGTCGGCCGGAGTGCGCGCGCCCTGCAGCAACACGACGCGGAGGCCGCGCGCGGCGATCAGCGCGTCCAGTTGCGGCAGCATCGCGCGGTAGGGCGTGACGCCGGTGCCGGTGGCGATCAGCAGGTAGCGACCGTTCGCGTCGTCCGGCATCAGGCAGAAGCGCCCGTACGGTCCGCTCGCCTGGACCTCGTCGCCGGGCTGCAGGCCTTCGAACAACGCGGTGGCGGCGCCGCCGGCGACATAGCTCACCGCGATCTCGACCGATTCCGCCGGGCCGGCCGCATGGTCGTGGCGCGTCGCCAGCGAATACGAGCGCTTGGTCGCCGTGCCGTCGCCGTAGTGGAAGTGAACCTGCAGGAACTGGCCCGGGATGAACGGCACCGCCTGGCGGTCGGCGCGGGCGAAGGCGAGGTGGGCGACGGTCGGCGCCAGCATGCGGCGCGACACGAGCTTGAGCGGGAACTGGACGATGGCCAAGGCGGGATGCGCTGCAGCGGCGGCCGGGATGCGGCCGCGGGGCGCCTATACTACCGGCTCCGCCGCGCAGGCCGCGGCACTGGACGCACGAATGGCCCCCACCAACGACGCGCCGGCGCTGCAGGTTTCGGCGCTGCGCAAGACCTACGACAACGGCGTCGAGGCGCTCAAGGGCGTCTCGCTCGAGGTCGCGCCCGGCGACTTCTTCGCCCTGCTCGGCCCGAACGGCGCCGGCAAGTCCACGCTGATCGGCATCGTCAGCTCGCTGGTCAACAAGAGCTCCGGCGACGTACGCGTGTTCGGCACCGACATCGCCGCCGACCGCGATGCGGCGATGCGCCTGCTCGGGCTGGTGCCGCAGGAAATCAACTTCAACATGTTCGAGAAGCCGCGCGACATCCTGGTGAACTACGCCGGGTTCTACGGCATCCCGCGCGGCGAGGCGGTGGCGCGCGCCGAGCAGGAGCTGCGCAACGCGCAGCTGCTCGACAAGGCCGACAAGATGTCGCGCACGCTGTCGGGCGGCATGAAGCGTCGCCTGATGATCGCCCGCGCGATGATGACCAGGCCGCGCCTGCTGATCCTCGACGAGCCGACGGCCGGCGTCGACATCGAGATCCGTCGCGGCATGTGGAAGACGCTGCGCGAGATCAACGCCGCCGGCACCACGATCATCCTCACCACGCACTACCTCGAGGAAGCGGAGAGCCTGTGCCGCAACCTCGCGATCATCGACCGTGGCACCATCGTCGAACAGGGCCCGATGCGCGCGCTGCTCGCCAAGCTCGACGTCGAAGGCTTCCTGCTCGACGTCGACGGCGCGCTGCCGGCGACGCTGCCGGAGATCGCCGGGACGACGCTGTCGGCGCAGGACGCGCACACCCTGGACCTGGAGATGCCGCGGGCGATGGACCTCAACGGCGTGTTCGCCCGGCTCAGCGAAGCCGGCATCCGCGTGCGCTCGATGCGCACGAAGTCGAACCGGCTGGAGGAGCTGTTCGTGCGCCTGACCGGCGGCGGAGGCGGCGATACCCGCGACGGCGCCGCGCGCCAGGGAGCCAAGGCATGAGCGCGCCCGCGTCCACCACCACCGACTTCGACGCGGGCATGCCCAGCGTCTCGCGCCGGAACTGGATCGCGCTGGGCACGATCGCGCGGCGCGAAGTGAGCCGGATCCTGCGGATCTGGACCCAGACGCTCGTGCCGCCGGCGATCACCCAGACCCTGTACTTCCTGATCTTCGGCGGCCTGATCGGCTCGCGCGTGGGCACGATGGACGGCATCACCTACATGGACTTCATCGTCCCCGGCCTGGTGATGATGAGCGTGATCCAGAACAGCTACGGCAACATCTCGTCGAGTTTCTTCGGCGCGAAGTTCGGCCGCCACGTCGAGGAGCTGCTGGTCAGCCCGATGCCGAACTGGGTGATCCTCGGCGGCTACGTCGCCGGCGCAGTGCTGCGCGGGCTGATGGTTGGCGTGATCGTGCTGTGCATCGCGATGCTGTTCACGCGCGTGCGGATCCCGCATCCGTTCGTGACCCTGGCGACGGTGCTGCTCGGGGCGACGATCTTCTCGCTCGCCGGCTTCGTCAACGCGGTGTTCGCGAAGAAGTTCGACGACGTGGCGATCGTCCCGATCTTCATCCTCACCCCGCTCACCTACCTGGGCGGCGTGTTCTATTCGGTGAAGCTGCTGCCGGGCTGGGCCGAGGCGCTGACCCACGCCAACCCGATCTTCTACATGGTCAACGCGTTCCGCTACGGGCTGCTCGGGGTGACCGATGTGCCGCTGTGGGTGGCGTTCGCATTGATGCTCGGCTTCACCGCGGCGCTCGGTGCCCTCGGGCTCTGGCTCCTGCGCCGCGGCACCGGCCTGCGTTCCTGACGCCGGCTCTACAGGTTGAAGAAGGCGCGGGCGGTGGCGGTGGTCGCCGCCGCGGTGACGGCGACATCCTCGCCGCGGTCGCGGGCGAGTTCCTCGACGATGTGGGCGAGGTACATCGGCTCGTTGCGCCGGCTCGACGGCTGCGGCTTCACCGTGCGCGGCAGCAGGTAGGGCGCGTCGGTCTCGATCATCAGCCGGTTCGCGGGGATGTTCGGCACCAGCTCGCGCAGGTGCCGGCCGCGGCGCTCGTCGCAGAGCCAGCCGGTGATCCCGACGTGCCAGTCGTGGTCGAGCACGTCGAACAGCTCCTCGCGCGAGCCGGTGAAGCAGTGCACGACCGCCGGCCCGATGCGGCCCTCGAACCCGCGCAGGATCGCGACGAAGTCGCCGTGCGCGTCGCGCTGGTGCAGGAACAGCGGCTTCGGCGTGCCGGCGGCGGCGAGGTCGGCGGCGACCTGGAGTTGCCGCTCGAACGCGCGGCGCTGCGCCGGCCGCGGCGAGAAGTCGCGGAAATAGTCGAGGCCGCATTCGCCGACCGCCACCACTTCGGGATGCGCGAGCAGGGCGCGCATCTCCGCATCGCACTCCTCGGTGTACTCGGTCGCGTGGTGCGGATGCACGCCGGCCGTGGCGTAAAGGAAACCCGGGTGCGCGCGCGCCAGGTCGAGCGCCTTGGGCGAATGCTCGCGGCTGGCGCCGGTGACGACCATCGCCGCGACGCCGGCCTCGCGCGCACGCGCCAGCACCGCGTCGCGGTCGTGGTCGAAGCTGTCGTGGGTCAGGTTGGCGCCGATGTCGATCAGGTCCATGGCGCGGATTCTATCGGCACGGACTCCATCCGGCGCGGCAACGTATCCTTGCGCGATGGCCGCGCCGACATTCCCCATCTCGCCCCTGTTGCCGGAAATCCGCGCCTCGCTCGCGGCGCATCCGCGGCTGGTGCTGGAGGCGCCGCCGGGCGCAGGCAAGACGACGCAGGTGCCGCTGGCGCTGCTCGACGAACCGTGGCTCGCCGGTCGCAGGATCGTGATGCTCGAACCGCGCCGCGTGGCCGCGCGCGCCGCCGCCGGCTTCATGGCGAAGCAGCTCGGCGAGGCGGCGGGCGAAACGGTCGGTTACCGCATCCGCTTCGAGAACCGGGTGTCGGCGCGGACCCGCATCGAGGTCGTCACCGAAGGCATCCTCACGCGCATGCTGCAGGACGACCCCACGCTCGGCGAGGGCCGGCCTGGCGGCGTCGGCGCGCTGCTGTTCGACGAATTCCACGAGCGCCATCTCGCCGCGGACCTCGGCCTGGCACTGGCGCTCGACGTGCAGGCCTCGTTGCGCGGGGACCTGCGCATCGTGCTGATGTCGGCGACGCTCGACGGCGAGCGCCTGGCACGCGTCCTCGACGCGCCGCGGTTGTCGAGCGCGGGGCGAAGCTTCCCGGTCGGGATCGCGCATTTCCCCGCGCGGCGCGACGAGGCCGTCGAGTCGCAGGCGAAACGCGCCGCCGCGCAGGCACTGCAGTCGCATCCGGGCGACGTCCTGGCGTTCCTGCCGGGCCAGCGCGAGATCGCGCGCGTGCAGGCGTTGCTCGAGGCCGACGAGGCGGTGACGGCGCAGGCGGACGTGCTCGCGCTGCACGGCGAGTTGCCGGTGGAGCAGCAGTCGCGCGTGCTGCAGCCGTCGGCCGATGGGCGCCGGCGCATCGTGCTCGCGACCAACGTCGCCGAGTCCAGCGTCACGTTGCCGGGCGTGCGCGTGGTGGTGGACAGCGGGCTCGCGCGCGAGCCGCGCTTCGACCCGAATTCGGGATTCACGCGGCTGGAGACGGTGGCGATCGCGCAGGCGTCCGCCGACCAGCGCGCGGGCCGCGCCGGCCGCGTCGCCGATGGCTGGGCGTACCGGCTGTGGCCGCAGTCGCAGCGGCTGGAACCGCAGCGACGCGCGGAGATCGCGCAAGCCGACCTCGCGGGCCTCGCGCTGGAGCTCGCGGCGTGGGGCAGCGACGGCTTGCGCTTCGTCGATCCGCCGCCGCCCGGTGCGCTGGCGTCGGGGCGCGACCTGTTGCGGCGTCTCGGCGCGCTGGACGACGGCCGCGAAGCCGCGCGATCGAGCGGTGGCGATCCGGTTGGCGGTTCCGGCGAGGCGCGCATCACCGCTCTCGGCCGGCGCATGCTCGCGCTCGGCACGCACCCGCGCATCGCCGCGATGCTGCTCGCACCCGCGGAGGCCCGCGAGCGCGCGCTGGCCTGCGACCTCGCCGCGCTGCTCGAGGCGCGCGATCCCCTGCTCGCGCGGGGCCCCGGCGGCCGGTCCGACGCGCTCGCCGACCGCTGGCGGGCGCTGGCCGCCTTCCGCGAGGGCAGGGCGGGCGCCGATGCGTCGCGATCGGCGCTGGCCGCGATCGACGCCGCCGCGAAGCAGTGGCGGCGCCGCACCGGCGTCGACGCCGCGCCGCCGCGCGAGGCGCCCGCGCACCTGCTCGGCGACCTGCTGCTGCACGCGTTCCCGGACCGGATCGGCTTCCGCCACGCCGCGGACCCGAAGCGCTACCAGCTCGCCAACGGCCGCATGGCCCGCATCGCCGACGACAGCGCCCTGCACGGCGAGCCGTGGATCGTCGCCAGCGAACTGCGCCACGAAGCCCGCGATTCGCTGGTGCTGCGCGGCGCGCCGCTCGACGAGGCGCGGCTGCAGCGCGACTTCCCGCAGCGCTTCGGCGAGGCCGACCATGTCCGCTGGGATCCGGAGAAGCGCGCGCTGGTCGCGCAGCGCGAGCGCCGCTTCGACCGCATCGTCCTCGACGCGCGCCCCGCGGGACGCGTCGACCCGTCACAGGCCGCGCGCGCGCTCACCGATGCGGTGCGCGAGCTCGGCCCCGGCGCGCTGCCCTGGAGCGACGCGGCGCGGCAATGGCAGGCGCGCGTGCAGGCCGTGCGCGCCTGGCTGCCGGAACTCGCCGCGCAACTGCCCGACCTGGGCGACGACGCGCTGTTCGCCACGCTCGACGACTGGCTGCTGCCCGCATTCGCCGGCAAGACCCGCCTCGACGCGCTGTCCGAAGCCGGACTCGTCGAAGCGTTGCGCCATCGCGTCGACTGGAACCTGCGCGCGCGCATCGACGTGCTGGCGCCACAGCGCATCGCGGTGCCCTCCGGCATGGAGCGGGCGATCGCGTACGCGCTCGAGGCCGACGGCACGCCGCAGCCGCCGGTGCTCGCGGTGAAGCTGCAGGAGCTCTTCGGCCTCGCCGACACGCCGCGCATCGCCGACGGCCGCGTGCCGCTCACCCTGCACCTGCTGTCGCCCGCCGGCCGGCCGTTGCAGGTCACGCAGGACCTGCGCGGTTTCTGGGACCGGACCTGGCCCGAGGTGCGCAAGGAAATGAAGGGCCGCTATCCCAGGCATCCCTGGCCCGAGGATCCGTGGAGCGCGCAGCCGACGCACCGCGCGAAGCCGCGCGGGCGCTGACGGCGGGCCTGCCGGCCGCTGAACGCGCGACCGCGCCTACACGCGCAATCAACGCGGCGCTGCACAGACTTGGCGCCAGCCAAACGACGCGGGACCCAAGCCATGAACCAGCTCGCCAACCTTCCCGAACGCGCGATGCACCTTGCCGGCCAGGTCGGCGGCGGCATCCGCAGCGCGGTCCCCGACAAGGCGGTGCAATGGGTCGAGACCGGCGCGGCGCTCGCCGCGCTGAAGACGGGCGGGCGCGTCGCCACGCGCTTCGTCAAGCGCAATCCCGCGATCGCGGTGGCCGCGGTCGCCGGCGCCGGCCTGCTGTGGCTGGCGGCGCGCCGCCGCGCGAAGCGCCGGGACGAGGAACCGGGCTCGGAAGACGGTCGCAGGACCCGCCGCGTCGAGGCGCGGCGCGCGCCGCGCGCGACGTCGAAGCGCGGCACGCGGAGCGCCAGCGCGAGCCACTGACGGCGCGCGGGTTACGCCGTGTCGACGGCCTCGCCGTCGCCGGACGCGGCCGGCAGCTCGATCACGAAGCGCGCACCGCCACCCTCGCGGTCCTCGTACCAGAGGTTGCCCTCGTACTGCGAGATGATCTGCTTGGCGAGCGAGAGGCCGAGGCCGCTCGACAGGCCGTCGGCGGGATCGGTGTCGCTCAGGCGCGTGAACGGCTTGAACAGCTGCGACTGCCGCGCCGGCGGGACGCCCGGGCCGCGGTCTTCCACCAGCAGCTGCCAGAAGCCCGGCGCGCTGTTGCGGATCGAGAGGTCGATCGTGCTGCCGGGCGCGTACTTCATCGCGTTGCTCACCAGGTTCTCGGCGACCTGGCGCAGGACCAGGCCGTCGATCGCCACGTGGCTGCGCACCGCGGGCGTGCTGATCTGCATGCGCAGCCCGCGGTTCTCCAGCTGCAGCTCGTAGCGCTGCACCAGCCACTCCAGCACCTCGTTGAGGGTGGTCGTCGCGGCCGCCGGCGCGGGTTCGTCGTTGCGGCGCGCCTGCGTCTCGAGGTAGCGGCGGATGTAGCCCAGCGCATCGCCGGCGCTGTCGTAGATCATCTCCAGGTAGCGCGGCACGCGCTCGGGCTTGCAGCCGGCGTTGCGCAGCACGTCGCTCGCGAACAGCACGCTGCTCAGCGGGTTCTTCAGGTCGTGCGCGACCAGGTTCACCAGCTCCTGCCGCTGGTGCGCGACGCGCGCGAGGCGGTCGCGGGTGAGCTTGAGGCCGACGTGCGCGGTGACGCGCGCCAGCAGCTCCTCCGGGATGAACGGTTTGGTGACGTAGTCGACCGCGCCGGCGTCGAACGCGCGCAGCAGCATCTCGCGGTCCTGCGCGGCGGTGAGGAAGATCGCGGGGGTCGCGGCCAGCTCCGGATGCTGCTGCACGCGCACCAGCAGGTCGAAGCCGTCCATGCCGGGCATCATCATGTCCAGCAGCAGCAGGTCGGGCACGGCGTCGGCCGCCATCGCCAGCGCTTCCTCGCCGGTGCCGGCGGTGCGCACCTCGTAGCCGTGGCGGCTGAGCAGCGCGCTCACCGCGCGCAGGTTGGCGGGCTGGTCGTCGACGACGAGGATCGAACCGGAAAGCAGGGTGCCGGGTGTCGCCGCAGTGGCCATGTCGGTCTCTTCGGGAAGGCGAGGTCGGAACGCTCCCCTGAACATGCGCGACCCCCGCCAACGTTAGCAGAAACGCATGTGGTGGATTCGTGCGCCCGGTCCCGCTCGCGCGTTCAGCTTCGGCCGTCCGTCCGCGCTTCCCACGCGCCCGGCGCCAGGCCGTCGAGGGCGTGCGTGCCGACGGCGATGCGAACCAGTCGCAACGTCGGCAGGCCGACGGCGGCCGTCATGCGCCGCACCTGGCGGTTGCGGCCTTCGCGGATGGACAGCTCCAGCCACGCGTCCGGCACGGTCTTGCGGAAGCGCACCGGCGGATCGCGCGGCCAGGGGACGGGCGGCGCGTCGAGCGCGCGCGCCCGCGCCGGAAGCGTGGGGCCGTCGTTGAGCGCGACGCCGTCGCGCAGCGCCTGCAGCTGCGCATCGGAGGGCGCGCCCTCGACCTGGACCAGGTAGGTCTTCCACTGCTTGTGGCGCGGATCGCTGAGCCGGTGCGCGAGGGCGCCGTCGTCGGTGAGCAGCAGCAGGCCTTCCGAATCGAAGTCGAGGCGCCCGGCGGGATAGACGTCCGCGGGCAGGCCGAATGCCGCGAGCGTGCGCCGCGGCGGATCGCTCCGGTCGGTGAACTGGCAGAGCACGCCGTACGGCTTGTTGAACGCGATCAGCATGCGGCGATCAGCATGCGGCCACTTCGTCGGCGATGGCGCGCGCCTGCGCGTGCACCCAGTCGCGGAACGCGAGCAGCCCGGCGTGGTCGGCCGAGCGCCGCGGGTACACCAGGTAGTGCGCGTAGTCGCTGGGCAGGCGCCGGTCGCTGAGGACGACGAGCTGGCCGCTGTCGACCAGCAGCTTCGAGCGCACCAAGCGCGCGAGCGCGACCCCCATGCCTTCGACCGCGGCGCGGTGCAGCGATTCCAGGTCCTCGAAGCGCGCCACGTAGCGATCCGGCTCGCGGCCGCCGTGGCGCGCGAACCACGCGGGCCAGGAGGTGGAGCCGGCGTCGCCGAGCAGCGGCCATTCGTGCAGCGTCGCTTCGGTCGGCGTACCCAGCCGCCGCAGCAGGGCGGGGCTGGCGACCGGGACCAGCATCTCGTCGAGCAGGTGCTCGGCGACGACGCCCGGCCAATGCCCGCCGCCCATGCGCAACGCCGCATCGACCCCGGGATCGCGGTCGAAATCCACCAGCCGCTCCGACGACAGCAGGCTCAGCTCGAGGCGCGGATGGCGTGCAAGGAAATCGCCGAGGCGCGGCACGAGCCACGCCGACGCCATCGACGGCAGGGCGCTGATCGTGAGGCGTTCGCTGCGGTGCGCCGCGAACGGGCGCAGTTCATCGGCGAGCGCGTCCAGGTGCGGGCCGACACGGTCGAGCAGGCGCTGGCCGTCGGCGGTCAGCTGCACGCCGCGCGGGCCGCGGTCGAACAGGCGCCGGCCGAGGCGCTGTTCGAGCGCGCGGATCTGGTGGCTGAGCGCGCTGACCGTCAAGTGCTGCGATTCGGCCGCGCGCGTCAGGTTGCCGTTGCGCGCGGCGGCGGCGAAACCGAGCAGGGCGTGCAGGGGCGGTCGGCTCATGGTGCAGGATCCAGGCCAAGGATTGAATCGGATTCAAGGCTGTCTTGCCGATTCGTCGCTTTTACGGGGGATGAGGATGCGCTGGAATTGCGTCCTGTTCAACAGGGCGGCGTCACCGCCCACGGAGGCCAACATGGGCAAGCACCCGTTCCAGCGCATCTTCAAGGACCTTCTGTCCCTGCACGGCTACCCGCTGCCGTTCGAATCGATCGAGCGGATCACGGGCGCGGCCGAAACGCCCGATTACGGCCGCGGCTACGGCAACGGGACGGCTTCGGCGCAGGCGTTCCCGTCCCTGGGAAAGGCGTCCTCGCCGGCGAAACTTCCGGTGGACGTCGGCTGCGTCGCCGGCGGTTGCGCCTGAGCCCCACGCCGACGGGGCGCCGACCGCGCCCGCCCTGGCGGCCCGTCCGCCGGGCCTTGACAGCGTCCATGTGTATTGATGTACTGATACACATGGACGCTGCCTCGTTCCACATCCAGCCTTCGGCACCCGAGCCGATCTACCGCCAGATCGCCGAGCAGGTGCGCCGCCTCGTCGCGGGCGGCCAGCTCGCCGCCGGCGACGTGCTGCCGTCCGTGCGCGAAGTCGCCTCGACGCACGCGATCAACCCGATGACGGTCTCCAGGGCCTACAGCCAGCTGGAGGCCGAAGGCGTGCTCGAACGGCTGCGCGGCAAGGGCATGGCCGTCGCCGCGCACGGCCGCCGCCACCAGCAACCCCTGGCGCAGCGCTGGGCATTGCTGCAACCCACCATCGAAACGCTCGCGCGCCAGGCGCGGGAACTGGAACTGGACCCGGACGACGTGGTCGCGCGGGTCGGACAACGCATGAGGAGCGAAGGATGAACGCAATGCTGAAGGATGCAGCGGGGCCCGCGCCGATCCGTGCGGTCGGGCTGGAGAAGCATTACGGCGGCCGCGCGGTGCTGGCTGGCGTCGGGTTCGACGTCCCGGCGGGCGCCGTGCTCGGCCTGGTCGGTCGCAACGGCGCGGGCAAGACCACGCTGATCCGGGCGCTGCTCGGACTGATGCAGCCCGATGCCGGGGAGGCGCTGCTGTTCGGGCGACCGGCGCTCGCGCTGGACGACGCCGGCAAGGCGCGCCTGGGCTACGTGCCGCAGCAGCCCGAAGCGCTGGGCTGGCTCGAGGTCGGGCAGATGCTCGACTTCGTCGGCCGCTTCTATCGCGGCTGGGACGCGCCGTTCGTAGACGACATGCTGCGTCGCTGGCAGATCCCGCGCAACGCGATGCTGGCGCGGCTGTCGCCGGGCGAACGGCAGCGCGTCGCGCTCGTGCGCGCGCTCGCGCCGCGCCCCGAAGTGCTGGTCCTCGACGAGCCCGCGGCGGCGCTGGATCCGGTCGCGCGCCGCGACCTGTTGCGCGAGATCGCGCAGCGCGCGGGCGAAGCGGGCACGACCGTGCTGTTCTCCACCCACATCGTGTCCGACCTCGAACGCGTCGCGTCGCACATCGCCTTCCTGCACGAGGGCCGCCTGTTGCTGCACGCGGAACTCGACGCGCTCAAGGAACGGCACCTGCGGCTGCGGATTCCCGCGGCCGCCGCCGCCGGCCTGGTCGGCCGCGTGCCGGGTGAAGTGGCGCGCCGGCGGTTGCCGGGCGGCGACCTGTCGTTGCTGCTGGTGCGCGAAGGCGACGCGCCATGGCCGCCGATCGCCACCGCACCGGGCGTGCGCGGCGACGTGCTCCCGCTCGAGGACCTGTTCATCGAGGTTGCGGAGTGAACGCGCGCGCGACGCTCATGATCGCGGGCACGGGGGCGGGCCGCGCGATGCTGCTGGTCGCCTATGCCGGGTTCGCGGTGCTCGCCGCGATCCTGGCCACCGCGCCGATGCCGCAGGGCGCGACGATGGTGCTGTACATGCTGGCGCTGCCGACCGTGTTCCTGTGGGCAGGTTGGTTCGCGCGCCTGCTGCTGCTGCAGCGCGAAGCGATGATGGCGCGCCTGCCCGGCGTCGGCCGATCGGTGCTCGGCGCGCTGGCGCTCGCCGCGGCGGCGAGCATCCTCCTACCCGCCGCGCTGGTTGCCTGGCTCGGCACGGCGCCGGCGATCGCCGTGGGCGGCCTGGCCTGCGCGGCGGCCAGCGGCCTGCTGTTCATGATGCTGCCGCGCGCGCTGGCGCCCCTCATCGGGTTCCTGCCGATGTTCATGCGCGCGTCGGGGCTCGGACACCTGTTCGCGACGATCGACCCCGCCATGCTCGTTCCCGGCCTGGCCGCGGCAAGCGGACTGTTGTCCGCGCTGCTGTGGACGCGATTGGCCCGGATCGAAACGGTGTCCTCCGGCGCGTGGACGCAACCGTTCCTGTTCCTCGCCGGCGAGCGCGGTTCGTTCTGGAACACGCGCATGCCCGACGACACGGCGGGCGCCCGCCCGCGCTGGCTGCAACCGCGCGTGCGCGATGGCTCCGGCCCGTCGCGGCCGGTCGCGGCGATGCGCACGTTGCTCGGCGCGCCCTTCGCGCCCGTGGGCCCGAAGCAGCTGGCGATGAACATCCTGTTGTCGATCGTGGGCGCGGCGCTGGTGTGGCGCTGGCTGCAGTCCTACGGATACCGCAATCCAGGCGAAGCGTTGTCGCAGGCGCAGGCGCTCGTGCTGGCCGGTGGCGGCGCCGGCATCGTCGCCTCCTACGCGATGCGCCTGCAGCAGCTGCGCGCCCGCGCCAGCGGCACGATGGCCGAGCTCGCCCTGCTTCCGGGTTGGGGCGGCGGTGCAGGGGCGCGGCGAACGCTGCTCGCCGCGATCGGCAGGCCGCTGGGCGTCGCGAGCGCAGCGTTGCTGGCGATCGTGCTGGCGCTCGCGCTGGCGGCCCACGATGGTCCGGCGCTGACCGCGACCCTCCTGCTCGGGGTGGCCGGCATCACGCTATCGGGCGCAGCCCTGTGCCTGCGCACGCTGCGGGGCCGGGAACTCGAAGCCGGCAGCAAGTGGGCGCTGATCCTGGCCGGCGTGCTGCTCTACGCGCTGACATCCGCCGCGCTGGATCGCGGCGGCGCCTGGCTGGCGGTCGCGGGCGGCGCCTGGCTCGCACTGTGCGCGGGCGCCATGGCGGCGGCATTGCCGGCGTGGCGCGAGTTGCACGGATGGCCGCATCCTTTCCTGCTGGAGTGAGCGGCTCCCGGGTCAGAGCGCCGCGAGCGCGGCGTTGAACGTCGCGCTCGGGCGCATCGCCGCGGCCATCTTCGCCGGGTCGGGGCGGTAGTAGCCGCCGATGTCCGTCGGCTTGCCCTGCACGGCGGCGAGTTCTTCCACGATCTTCGCCTCGTTGCCCGCCAGCGCCAGCGCCAGCGGCGCGAAACGCGCCTTCAGTTCCGCGTCCGCGTCCTGCGCCGCCAGCGCCTGCGCCCAGTACATCGCCAGGTAGAAGTGGCTGCCGCGGTTGTCGATGCCGCCGAGCTTGCGGCTGGGCGACTTGTCGTTGTCGAGGAACCGCGCGTTCGCCGCGTCCAGCGCGTCGGCCAGCACCTTCGCGCGCGCGTTGCCGGTGGTGTCGGCGAGATGCTCGAGCGAGGCGGCGAGCGCGAGGAACTCGCCGAGCGAATCCCAGCGCAGGTAGTCCTCCTCGAGGAACTGCTGCACGTGCTTGGGCGCGCTGCCGCCCGCGCCGGTCTCGAACAGGCCGCCGCCGGCCATCAGCGGCACGATGGACAGCATCTTCGCGCTGGTGCCCAGCTCCATGATCGGGAACAGGTCGGTGAGGTAGTCGCGCAGCACGTTGCCGGTCACCGAGATCGTGTCCTGGCCCTGGCGGATCCGGGCGAGCGAATGCTTCATCGCATCGACCGGCGACAGGATGCGGATATCGAGGCCGTTCGTGTCGTGGTCCTTCAGGTACTGCTCGACCTTGGCGATGATCTGCGCGTCGTGCGCACGCACCGGGTCGAGCCAGAACACCGCCGGCGTGCCCGACAGGCGCGCGCGATTCACGGCCAGCTTCACCCAGTCGCGGATCGGCGCGTCCTTCGTCTGGCACATGCGCCAGATGTCGCCCGCCGCGACGCGATGCTCCATCAGCGCCTTGCCGGACTCGTCGACCACGCGCACCACGCCGTCGCCGGCGAGCTGGAACGTCTTGTCGTGCGAACCGTATTCCTCGGCCTTCTGCGCCATCAGGCCGACGTTGGGCACGCTGCCCATCGTCGCCGGGTCGAACGCGCCGTGCGCCTTGCAGTCCTCGATCGCGGCCTGGTAGATGCCGGCGTAGCAGCGGTCCGGGATCACCGCCTTGGTGTCCTGCAGCTCGCCCTTCGCGTTCCACATGCGGCCGGAGTCGCGGATCATCGCCGGCATCGAGGCGTCGACGATCACGTCGCTGGGCACGTGCAGGTTGGTGATGCCCTTGTCGGAGTTGACCATCGCCACGCCGGGGCGCTGCGCGTACAGCGCGTCGACGTCGGTGCGGATCGCGTCCTGCCGGTCCTGCGGCAGCGCGCCGAGCTTCGCGTACAGGTCGCCGATGCCGTTGTTCGCATCGAAGCCGACCGCCTTCAGCGCGTCGGCGTGCTTCTCCAGCACCGGCCGGTAGAACGCGCGTACCGCGACGCCGAACATGATCGGGTCGGAGACCTTCATCATCGTCGCCTTCAGGTGCAGCGAGAACAGCACGCCCTGCTTCTGCGCGTCGGCGACCTGCGCGTCGATGAAGCGCTCCAGCGCGGCGGTGCGCATCACCGAGGCGTCGATCACTTCGCCTGCCTGCAGCTTCAGCCCGTCCTTCAGCACCTTGCGGCTGCCGTCGTCGCCCTCGAACTCGATGCGCACGACGCCGGCGGCCGGCATCGCGACCGACTGCTCGCTGCCGTAGAAGTCGTCGGCGTCCATGTGCGCGACGTGCGACTTCGAGTCGGCGCTCCACTTGCCCATGCGGTGCGGATGCTTGCGCGCGTACGCCTTCACCGAGGCCGGCGCGCGGCGGTCGGAGTTGCCCTCGCGCAGCACCGGGTTCACGGCGCTGCCCTTGACCCTGTCGTAGCGCGCCTGGACGTCCTTCTGCGCGGCGTCGGCCGCTTCTTCCGGGTAGTCGGGGAGGGCATGGCCCTGCCGCTGCAGCTCGGCGATCGCGGCGCGCAGCTGCGGCACCGAGGCGCTGATGTTCGGCAGCTTGATGATGTTGGCTTCCGGCGTGGTCGCGAGCTTGCCGAGCTCGGCCAGGTCGTCGGCGACGCGCTGTTCCGGCCGCAGCGCCTCGGGGAATTGCGACAGGATCCGGCCCGAGAGCGAGATGTCGCGCGTGTCCACCGCGATGCCGGCGGTGCCGGCGAAGGCCTGCACGATCGGCAGGAAGCTCGCCGTCGCGAGCAACGGCGCTTCGTCGGTCAGGGTGTAGAGGATGGTCGGCTTGGCGGACATGGCGGCTCGGGCGAAAACGGACGAACCGCCATTGTCGCCCGCGCCGCCGGGGCGTGCCAGCCGAAGGCAGGGGCGGGCCGGCGCCGGCCCGCCTGCCCGTCATGCGCTTACTTGATGTCGAACTCGCGGGTCTGCACGACCATGCCGTTGTTCAGCACTTCCAGCTTGTACTTGCCGGCGGGCCAGCCGTCCGGCTTGCTGATGCTGAAGTCGGTGACCTGCGCGCCGGCCGGGATCGTCTTGTCCTGGGTGTCCACGACCTGGCCGTCCTGGAAGGTCCAGCGCGCCGTCAGGTCGCCGCCCGCGCCATCGGTGGCCACCGACGCGTGGATGGTGTCGGTGCCCGCGAACGAGGTCGCCGGCGCGCTGACGCGGTTGTCGGCGCCGACCGCATTGCCGAGATCGACGGTGGTGACGGTCACGCCGGCGGGCGCCGGCGCGGGCTCCGGCATCGCCGGTGGCGCGGGTTCCGTCGTCGCCGGCGGCGGCGTGGTCGCCGCGGTGTCGGCGGCGGTGTCGTGCTTCTTGCAGCCGGCGAGGGCGACGCCCGCGACCAGCAGGGCCGCGATCGCGGCGTTGACGGGTGTACGTTTCATGGAAGCCTCCGTGGGGGATGGATCATTCGGCGGGGAGCTTGAGGACCTGGCCGGGGCTGATCAGGTCGGGATCGTCGATCTGGTCGCGGTTGGCCTCGAAGATCGCGTGCCAGCGACTGGCCTTGCCGTAGTGCTGCTGCGCGATCGCCGAGAGCGTGTCGCCCTCGCGCACGGTGTAGGTCGGGCCGCCGCCATCGGCGGGGACGGTGTCGGCATGGCCTTGCACGTTCGAGAAATCCGGCGTGCCGGCGTGGCCCGACGCGGGGATCGTGTCTGCGCGGCCCTGCACGTTCGAGAAACCGGGGCGACCGCCCGCCGCCTTCGACGGCTGCAGCGAAAGTCCGCCCGCGTCCTTACCGCCTTGCGTTGCCATGCGTGCATCTCCTGCGCCGTGGGTGGCGGCAGGCTCGCATCGCGGGCGTTAAGCGCGCATGGGCGTCGCGTGACGGCGCGCGTCGACGAAATTGAATGCGCGGCGCGCGTTCCGCGCCGCCGGGGCGCGCGCGGCGCGGTTACTGGCGCTCGTCGCGCAGCGCCGGCGGCTGCGGCAGTCCCGGCGTGGCGCGCCACGGATTGATGTCGAGGCCGCCGCGGCGCGTGTAGCGCGCCTCGACCGACAGGGTGCGCGGCGCGCAGCGCGCCGCGACGTCGGCGAAGATCCGTTCGACGCACTGCTCGTGGAATTCGGCGTGGTCGCGGAACGAGACCAGATAGCGCAGCAGGCCGGCGCGATCGATCCGCGGCCCGTTGTAGGCGATGCGCACGCTGGCCCAGTCGGGCTGCCCGGTGACCGGGCAGTTCGACTTGAGCAGGTCGGAGCGCAGGGTCTCCGTGGCGATGTCGCCGGCGTCGGCGACGAGCAGCGACGCGTCGGGCGGCCCGTACGCGGCGACGTCGACGTCGAGCGCGTCGAGCAGGAACGTTCCGTCCGCGGCAGCGCCGTCCGGCCGCGAGGCCGTCGGCGGCAGCCCGGCGGCCACCTGGACGGTGCCGCCCGCGGCGCGCGACAGGTCGGCGGCGATGCGCGCGCGCACTTCCCCGGCGTCGGCGAAGCGCGTCGCGTTGAAGGAATTGAGGTACAGCTTCAGCGACTTCGACTCGACCAGGTTCGGCGTGTCCGCCGGCACGGTGATCGTGAGCGTGGCGACCACGGGCTTGCCGCGCAGGTCGAGCCACGACAGCTCGTACGCGTGCCAGCGGTCGTTGCCGGCGAACGGCAGCGGCGCGCCGGCGGCGAGCCCGAGCGACGCGCGGCCCTGCGCGCGCGGGATCGGGAACAGCAGGGTCGCGTCGTAATGCCGCGGATAGTCGACGTGGCGACCGAGCGGCAGGCCTTCGATGTCCATCCCGGAATTCTACGCCGCCCCCGCGGGCGGCAGGCCCGCGCGCGCCGGCGCCGGCCCGTGCGTTCAGCCGCGGTGCTCGGCCGCCAGGTATTCGGCCGAACGCATCTCGACCAGCCGCGACGCGCAGCGCTCGAAGGCACCCGCCAGGCGCTCGCCGGCGTACAGCGCCTCCGGCGGCGCGTCGGCGGTGCAGACCAGGTTGACGTGGCGGTCGTACAGCTCGTCCACGAGGGTCACGAAGCGGCGCGCGGCATCGTCGCTGCGCGCGTCCATCACCGGGATCCCGCCGAGCAGCACGGTGTGGAACTCGCGCGCGATCTCGATGTAGTCGCCGGCGCCGCGCGGCCCTTCGCACAACGCGGCGAAGTCGAACCAGGCCATGCCCTTGCTGCGCGCGCGCACCGCGATGCGACGGCCGTCGACCAGGATGCCGGCGTCGCGATGGCGGCCGTCGACGACGTTGCTGTCGCCGCCGAGCTCGTGCCAGCGCGTTTCCAGCCAGGCGTCGGACTGCGCGTCGAGCGGCGCGCGGTACACCGGCGAACGCGTCAGCGCGCGCAGGCGATAGTCCTGCGGGCTGTCGAGGTGGACCACCGCGCAGGCGGCCTCGATCAGCGCGATCGCCGGCAGGAAGCGCGCGCGCTGCAGGCCCCCGGCGTACAGGCCGCCAGGCGCGATGTTCGACGTCGTCACCAGGACCACGCCCTCCGCCAGCAGCCGGTCGAGCAGGCGCCCGAGCAGCATCGCGTCGCCGATGTCGGTGACGAAGAACTCGTCCAGCACGAGCACGCGCAGTTGCTCGCGCCATTCGCGCGCGATCGCGGCGAGCGGATCGGCCTCGCCGGCATGCGCGCGCAGGCGTCCGTGCACGCCGCGCATGAAGCGGTGGAAATGGGTGCGGCGCTTCCGTTCGATCGGCAGTCCCGCGTAGAACAGGTCGACGAGGAAGGTCTTGCCGCGGCCGACGCCGCCCCACAGGTACAGGCCGCGCGGAGGTTCCGCCGCGCGCGCGCCGAACAGCCGCGCGAACACGCCGGGCGGGGCCGCGCCGGCGCCGGCCAGCGCCGCGTGGATGCGGTCGAGTTCGCGCAAGGCCTCGTGCTGTGCCGGGTCGTCGTTCCATTCGCCGCGGGCGACGCCCTCGGCGTAGCGCTGCGACGGCAGCCCGGCGGCGGCGGGCGTCGCCGCCTCAGCCATGCGGCAGCCAGGCGCGCACGCCGTGGCGGATCGCGCCGCGCAGGTCCATGAGCTTGCGGTGGAAGAAGTGCCCCGTGTCGGGCATCCGCACCAGCACCGGCGGGTGCGGCAGCTTCGCGGCCCAGGCCGCGACCGCGTCGGCATCGACGATCTCGTCGGCGTCGCCCTGGATCACCAGCCATGGGCACGACGGCGGCACGATCGACTTGAAATCCCAGCTGCGGCCGACCGGCGGCGCGATCGAGAGCAGCGCCGCCGGCTGCAGTTCCGCGCTCATCCGCAGCGAGACGTACGCGCCGAAGCTGAAGCCCGCCAGCCACAACGCGGCATCCGGCCGCTGCGCGCGCACCCACGCGACGACCGCGCGCAGGTCGTCGAGTTCGCCGACGCCGTCGTCGAACGCGCCTTCGGACGCGCCGACGCCGCGGAAGTTGAAGCGCACCGTGTCCGCGCCGCACTCGCGCAGCGCGCGCGCGGCCATGGTCACGACCTTGTTGTGCATCGTGCCGCCCTCGGTGGGCAGCGGGTGGCAGACCACGGCCACGACCGGCAGGCGCTTGCCCTCGGCCGGGTCGACGGCGACCTCGATCGCGCCGGCCGGGCCGGGAAGCGAAAGACTTCCGGCGGTCGTCGGGAACATGCTGGCGGGAGACGCGGGGCCGGTCATGGGGTCATGCGCGGCGCGGGCGGAACGCTGGAGGCGCGCCGCCCGTGGGGCAGGATCAGATCTGCGACAGCATCCAGTCGACCGTCGCCTTGACCTGTTCGTCGGTCAGCGCGGGGTTGCCGCCCTTGGCCGGCATCACGCCGCCGTCGGGACCGGTGAAGCCTTCGATCGCGTGCTTGTACAGCGTGTCCTTGCCCTGCGCGATGCGCGCCGCCCAGTGGGCCTTGTCCAGCGTCGGCGCGTTGCCGGCGCCGGAGGTGTGGCAGCCGGTGCAGAGATTGTTGAACACCACCGAGCCGTCGAGCGTGCCGCCGTAGGCGACCTGCGAAGCGGCGGCGGCCTGGGCGGCTGCGCTGGCGGCGGCCTGGGCCGCGGCACCGGTGGCGCCGGCGTAGACCGCGCCTTCGGGGGCGATGCGGGCCTCCTGGCGCGCCTGCGCCTGGGGCGTGACTTCCGCCGGGATCAGGCCGTTGAGGTGGATGCCGAACAGGATCAGCCCCAGCGTCACCAGCATGAGGAAGCCCACCACCATCGCGAAACGCTTGAGGAAGTCGAGGTCGTAGTTGCGCACGATGCACCCGTCGATTTGAGCCAATGCCAGGCTGCGCCTGCCGAGCGGAACGATGGCGCGCCCGGAGGGATTCGAACCCCCGACCAATGGCTTCGGAAGCCACTACTCTATCCGGCTGAGCTACGGGCGCAGGGTCCGTTCCGCGGCGGATGGCGCTGCCGCAAGCCGCCATTCTCGCATGATCGGGCGACGGGGCGCGACGCCGGACCCCGCGC
>DASTWT010000046.1:0-6929 GCA_035765815.1 Luteimonas sp.
GGCCGCGATGCTGATGTCGGCGGCGCGCTGCATCAGCTTGAGCTCGGCCGGCGACTTGAACAGCCGCAGCTCGTCGAGCAGGTGCCCCAGCTCCAGGAATTCGTGCGGCGGCTGCGCGCCGCTGCGCACCTGCGCGCGCACCCGGTTCAGCCAGCCGATCAGCTTGAGGTCGAACTCGGTGTCGCGGCCGAAGTGGTAGTAGACGCGGCTGCGGCCCTCGAGCAGGCCCGGCAGGATCTCGTCGAGGTCCTCGATCGGATAGGCGTCGTCCAGGCCGAAGCGCTCGACCGCGCCTTCCGGGCCGCTGCGCGGGCCGTCCCAGCCTTCGCGCTCGGGATCGCGCTCGCGGCAGAACAGGATCGCCTCGCCGTGCGTGCGTCCCGGCACCAGCACCAGCACGGCTTCGGGCTCGGGGAAGCCGCTGAGGTACCAGAGGTCGGAATCCTGCCGGTAGGGGTAGTGCGTGTCGCGGCTGCGGATGCGCTCCGGCGCCGCGGGCAGGACCAGGATGGCGTCGTCGCCGGCCATCCGCATGAGCTGGCGCCTGCGGCGCGCGAATTCCTTGCCGTCGATGCCGGTGAGCGTCTTCATCGGTTCCATTCCTGCTGAATGCGGGGCCGGCGCTCAGTGCAGGCGCTGGCGGTGCGCGGGACCGAGCACGCAATCGCCGTGCAGCAGCAACGCGGCGACGCGCACGAACTCCTCGATCTCGGCGAGCGCGTCCTCGTCCTCCTCGTCGCCGTCGTCCTGGGGCTGCGCCCCGGCGAGGCGGGCCAGGTCGGCGAGCGCCTCCCGTCCCTCCTCGGACAGGGGCGGCTCCGCACCCGCGGCCAGTCCGAAGCCCCCGAGGAAGCCGCGGCACCATTCGAACAGCGCGCCGCTGCGCTCCTGGAGCGATGCGTCGGCCGGCGGCAACAGCAGCTCGAAGCCGAAATCGCGGTCCCCGAACTGCGCCGCAGTGGCTTCGGCCAGCGTCGCGAGCGGTCCCTGGGCCGGCGGAAGGCCCGGATCGGCGAAGACCCGCGCGAGCCAGTCGGGTGAAGGGGCGCCGCCCCCGGCGAGCCACCCGCACAGGGCGCCGTGCAACTCGGCGGCATCGGTGGCCAGCCCGGCGCCGCGCGCGGCGGCGGCGATTTCGCTGGCGGCAGGCATCTCGGCTGGCATCCGGACAGTGTAGCGACTTGCGCCGCGGGCCGGCATTGCCGACACTTCGGTGGCACTCTCGCCCATATCCGCCACCGGCGGTGCCTCGGGGAACGCCATCGCCGTGTCCGGACTGCTACGCGCTGCCAGCGTGAAGCTCGCCCTCGCCGTACTGGAGCGCTGGGGCGGCGCGCCCGGCGCCGGCGCCGCGGTGCACGAGCGCCGGATCGCGTCCGAGGTGCTCCGCAGCATGAGCGAAGCCGTCTGCGTGCTCGACCGCGGCTTCGATTTCGTCTCGGTCAATCCCGCCTTCTCGCGCATGACCGGTTACGGCGAATCCGAGGTGATCGGCAACAACGCGAGCCTGCTCGACAGCGCGCAGCACACGTCCTCGTACTACACCGAGATCCGCGACACGCTGCAGCACCAGGGCCGCTGGTCGGGCGAAATGTGGCAGATGCGCAAGGACGGCGAGGAATTCCTCTGCGCGTACGAGTGCAGCACGGTCCTCGACGGCAGCGGCCAGCACGCGCTTTACGTGCTGGTGCTCAACGACATCACCGAGCAGAAGCGCGCCGAGCAGGAGCTCCGCTACCTCGCCAACTTCGACCCGCTGACCAACCTGCCCAACCGCACGCTGCTCGCCGAGCGCCTGTCGCGCGCGATCGTGCGCGCGCGGCGCCAGGGCGACCGCATCGCGGTGCTGTTCCTGGACCTGGACCGCTTCAAGGACATCAACGATTCGCTCGGCCACGCCGCCGGCGACCGCATCCTGCGCGCGGCCGCGCGCCGGCTGCAGGAAACCGTCGGGCCGCGCCAGACCGTGGCGCGCCTCGGCGGCGACGAGTTCACGGTGGTGCTGGAGGGGCTGTCCGCGGCGCCCGAAGCGGACGACGAGGCGCGCGGCATCATCGCCGCGTTCGAGCAGCCGCTGCTGCTGGACGACAGCCAGGAAATCGCGATCACGCCCTCGATCGGCATCAGCATCTATCCGGACAACGCGCAGGTCCCGACCGAGCTGCTCAAGCAGGCCGATACCGCGATGTACCAGGCCAAGGCCGCGGGCCGGCGCACCTACGCGCGCTACACCGAAGCCATGGACGTCTCCGCGCGCCAGCGCGCGACCGTTTCCGGCGCGTTGCGCAAGGTCCTGGACCGCGGCGAACTCAGGCTCGTGTTCCAACCGCGGCTGCACATCGCAAGCTCGCGGATCGTCAGCGTCGAAGCGCTGCTGCGCTGGCACGGGCCGGAGGGAGACATCCCCCCGGCCGAGTTCATCCCGCTGGCCGAGGAAAGCGGCACCATCCTCGAGATCGGCGAATGGGCGCTGCGCGAGGCCTGCCTCAAGGTCGCCAAATGGCAGCGCCTCGGCCTGCCGGCGCTCAACGTGTCGGTGAACGTGTCCGCGCTGCAGCTGCTGCGCGGCGATTTCCCCGGCGTCGTCGGCCGCGTGCTCGAGGAAACCGGGCTGCCGCCGGAGTCGCTCGAGCTGGAGCTCACCGAATCGGTGGTCATGTCCAACGCGCCGCAAAGCGCCGACAAGCTGCGGGCGCTGCGCGACCTGGGCGTGTCGCTGGCCATCGACGACTTCGGCACCGGTTATTCCTCGCTGGCCTACCTGCGGCGGCTGCCGTTCACGACGCTCAAGATCGACAAGGAGTTCGTCGACGACCTGACCCAGGGCTCGGAAGACGCCGCGATCACCACCACGGTGCTGGCGATGGCGCGCTCGCTGGGGCTGAAGGTCGTCGCCGAGGGCGTGGAAACCGAAGCCCAGCTGCGGTTCCTGCGCGAGCACCACTGCGACGAGATCCAGGGATTCTGGCTGGCCCCGCCGCTCGAAGCCGCCGAATGCCCGGCCTTCATCCGCCGCTGGCGCCCGCAGACCGACCGGCCGAGCTTCGAGCCCGACCTGGCTCCCGCGGGCTGAGCCCGCCCGCGCCTTGACCGGCCCCGGCCGCCTGCCTATCGTGCCCGCATGGATACCGACGCGCTGATCGCCCAGTTGCAGGCCGTGGCGGCCCGCGTCGACGCCCTCGCCGCGCGCACCCAGCAGCTCGCCGAGGAGAACCGCAGCCTGCGCCAGCAGCAGGAACAGATGGCGGGCGAACGCTCGCAGCTGCTCGCGCGCAACGAGCAGGCGCGCTCGCGCGTGGAAGCGATGATCGCGCGCCTGAAGTCGCTGGAGCAGCACACGTGAGCGGCACCTCCGAACCGGTCTCGATCCGGCTCCTCGACCGCGAGTACACGGTCGGCGTGGAACCGGGCGAGCGCGACAGCCTGATGGCGGCGGCGCGCCTGCTCGAGGCGAAGATGCGCGAGGTGCGCGGCGCCAACCGCATGGCCGCGGTCGACCGCGTCGCCGTGCTCGCCGCGCTGAACATGGCGCACGAACTGCAGCAGCTGCGCGACGGCGCGGCCGGCCGCACGGACGAACTGGCGCGCACGCTCGAGGCGCTGCGCCGGCGCCTCGACGCCGCCGGCGTGTGAATGCCGCACGCCCGGTGAACGCGCGCCGACGAATGGCTGCGCGCACCTGCCTCGCCCCGCTATACTCCGTTCGCGTCCTCTGCCCTGTGCGACGGCGTGCGCAAACATTCGCCTTGTCCCTTAATGACGACCACGGGGATGCAGCGGAAACCGGGCGTGCATGTCCGCCACGCAGCGGGAAGCCCGAAGGTTTCCAGGCATTCCCACTTGAACCCCGGGTTCAAGGTCGTTTCGCACGCATCGCCATGGCGGAGGATGTACTGACGCGTTCCACCCGAAGCCCGCGCCCGCAAGGCGCGGGCTTCGCCTTGCCGGGCGGGGGCGCGACGCGATGAGCGTCGAAGCGCGCGCGCCGCTGCGCGGCGAGCTGCGGCAACGCCGCCGCGCGATTCCCGCGCAGGCGCGGATCGCCGCCGCGGAGCGCCTCGCCGAGCGCCTGCTCGCGCTGCCGATCCTGCCGCCAGCGGGCGATGTCGCCGGCTACTGGGCGATGGACGGCGAGATCGCGCTCCACGTTTTCCAGTTGCGCCTGCCCCGCGGCCTGCGCTGGTGCCTGCCGGTGCTCGCCGACGACGGCCTGCGGTTCGCGCCGTGGCGCCCTGGCGAACCGCTGGCGTCGAACCGCTTCGGGATCCCCGAACCCGCGGTCGGCGCGGACGCGCTGATCGAACCGGCACGCATGGCGCTGGTCCTGGTGCCGCTGGTCGGCTTCGACGCCAATGGCCGGCGGCTCGGCATGGGAGGCGGCTGGTACGATCGCGCCTTCGCGTATCGCAACGGCGCGTCCGGCGTCCCGGCGCCCCGGCCACCCTGGCTCGTGGGCGCCGCGTTCGCCTCGCAGCAGGTCGACGCGCTCGCCGCCGAGCCCTGGGACGTGGCGCTGGACGCCGTCTGCACCGAGCGCGACACCTTCCTGTTCGATCCCTGAGGTCGCGGAGCACCATGGCTGCACGCAAGCGCTACTGGCTGATGAAATCGGAACCCGGCGATTTCTCCATCGACGACCTGCGGCGGGTCGGCACCGAGCCGTGGACCGGCGTGCGCAACTACCAGGCGCGCAACTACATGCGGCAGATGCAGGTCGGCGACGGCGTGCTGTTCTACCACTCCAACTGCGAGGTTCCCGGCATCTACGGCCTGGGCGAGGTCGCGACTGCCGCGTACCCCGACAAGACCCAGTTCGATCCGAGCTCGAAGTACTACGACGAAAAGGCGACCCGCGAGCAGCCGCGCTGGGACCTGGTCGACGTGCGCTACGACCGCCACCTCCGGCGGCCGCTGCCGCTGGACGGGATCCGCGCGCACGCCGACGCGCTGGGCGAGGACTTCGCGCTGATCCGCAAGGGCTCGCGCCTGTCGGTGCTGCCGGTGACCGCCGCGCAGTGGAAGCTGCTTCTTTCCCTGGAAAAGTCGAAGCCGTGAGCGAAGCCAAGCGCCTGGCCGGCGAAAAGGCCATCGAGTTCGTCGAGGACGGCAGCATCGTCGGCGTCGGCACCGGCTCGACCGTCGCGTTCTTCATCGACGCGCTGGCGCGGATCCGGCATCGCATCGCCGGCACCGTGTCGAGCTCGGAACAGAGCACGCAGTGCCTGCGTTCGCACGGCATCGAGGTGCTCGAGCTCAACGACACCGGCCCGCTGGGCCTGTACGTGGACGGCGCCGACGAGTGCGACCCGCGCAAATGCCTGATCAAGGGCGGCGGCGCGGCGCTCACGCGCGAGAAGATCATCGCCGAGGCCTCGGCGAAGTTCGTGTGCATCGTGGACCCGTCCAAGCGTGTCGACGTGCTCGGCCGCTTCCCGCTGCCGGTCGAGGTCATCCCGATGGCGCGCAGCCTGGTCGCGCGCGAGCTCGTCCGGCTGACCGGTGGCCAACCGGTATGGCGCGAAGGCGTCGTCACCGACAACGGAAACTGGGTGCTCGACGTGCACAACCTCCGCATCGCCGAGCCGGAAGCGATGGAGCTCGCGATCAACCAGGTTCCCGGCGTGGTGTCCGTCGGCTTGTTCGCCCGTCGCCCCGCCGACATCGTCATCGTCGGCGGCGAACCCCCGCTGGTCCTCTAGCCGCGCGGCATCGCTCTGGAGGGCGCGGAGCGCATCCCCTCCGACGCGAATGTCCCCCGGAAGCCGCTCGGATCGCCAGGGCGTCGGCGGGCTTGCCGCAGGTCGTTCTTGCTTCGGCCCCCTGTCGAGCGGCTTCCTCCTCCTTGATTTCGCGTCGGAGGGGATGCGCTCCGCGCTCCGATCACTCATGCGCGCCGCGCTTCAGGCGCGAGAGAGCGTCGGGAGCCGGGCGGAGCATCCAGGGGCGCGAAATCAAGGAGGAGGAAGCCGCCGCGAGATGGCGCCGCAGGCGAAGCCGACGCGGGACGCCACCCGAAGCGAGACGGCACGGGACGGCTTCCGGGGGACATTCGCGCCCCGGGATGCTCCGCCCGGCGTGCGTGACACCAAGACGCGCGCGCAAAGAAAAACCCCGCAGCCGGGGCTGCGGGGTTTGGATAAAGACCCTGGCGATGACCTACTCTCGCATGCTAGATGCACACTACCATCGGCGCGTGCGCGTTTCACTTCCGAGTTCGGGATGGGATCGGGTGGTTCCACGCAGCTATTGTCACCAGGGAGAGGGTGGAGGGTCGCGGTCCATCGACGATGGTCGCGCCACGCTCTCGCTCGGTTGCTTCCCACGGATTTTCCCCGTGTTCGGCGAATAAGGTTGGGACGTAGCGAGTGTCCTTGCGAATGTCGACGTGTTCGTCGAAGCCAAGGCAACTTGAGGTTATATGGTCAAGCCACACGGATCATTAGTACAGGTTAGCTCAACACGTTGCCGTGCTTACACACCCTGCCTATCAACCACCTGGTCTTGATGGTTCCTTCAGGGGGCTTGTGCCCCGGGAGATCTCATCTTGAGGCGCGCTTCCCGCTTAGATGCTTTCAGCGGTTATCGCTTCCGAACATAGCTACCCGGCAATGCCACTGGCGTGACAACCGGAACACCAGAGGTTCGTCCACTCCGGTCCTCTCGTACTAGGAGCAGCCCCTCTCAAATCTCCAACGCCCACGACAGATAGGGACCGAACTGTCTCACGACGTTCTGAACCCAGCTCGCGTACCACTTTAAATGGCGAACAGCCATACCCTTGGGACCGACTACAGCCCCAGGATGTGATGAGCCGACATCGAGGTGCCAAACACCGCCGTCGATATGAACTCTTGGGCGGTATCAGCCTGTTATCCCCGGAGTACCTTTTATCCGTTGAGCGATGGCCCTTCCATACAGAACCACCGGAT
>DASTWT010000047.1:0-6257 GCA_035765815.1 Luteimonas sp.
CGTCGGTGCGGAAGTAGCGCGCGTTGGCATCGCCGAGTTCGGCGACCGCGGCGGCGCCCTTGTCGTCGTTGAGGTCGAACAGCGCGACCTTGCCGCCCTGGGCGACCAGGTGGCGGGCCACGGCGAGGCCGAGCCCGGAAACGCCGCCGGTAACGATGGCGCGGGTGGCGGACAGCTGCATGGGGGACTCCCGGAGCGGAAAGCCCGCAATTGTAGCGCCGACCCATGGTCGGCGGCGCGCTTCTCCCTGCCGGAGCCGACCATGGGTCGGCCCTGCATGGTCAGGGCCGGCGGTAGACCGTCCCGTCCTTCATCACGAACACCGGATGCTCCAGCGCCGAGATGTCCGCGGTCGGATCGCCGGCGAAGGCCGCCAGGTCCGCGCGCAGGCCCGGCGCGATCCGGCCCTGCCGCGCCTGCTGGCGCAGGATCTTCGCGGCCACGTCGGTGGCGGCGTGCAGCGCCTGCGCCGGCGTCATGCCCAGGCGCACCATCCATTCCGGCTCGCGCGCGTTGTCGCCATGGCGGAACACGCCCACGTCGCTGCCGTTGCCGATGGTCGTGCCGGCGGCGAGCGCGTTGTGGAACGCCTGCGCCGCTTCCCGCATCCGCGGCGTCGGTTCCGACCGGCCCGGCACGTAGTGGTTGAAGTAGGTCTCGGTTGACTCGACCGCGGTCAGCGTCGGCATGTACGCCACGCCCTTTTCGCGCATCAGGCGGAAGGTGTCCGGCGTGCCGCCGTAGCCGTGCTCGATCGTGTCGACGCCGGCCTCGATCGCCATGCGCATGCCCGCGTCGGTGGCGGTGTGCGCGGCGACCGGGCGGCCGGACACGTGCGCGGCTTCCACCATCGCCTTCAGCTCCTCGGGCGTGAACGTCGTCTGCGTGGTGCCGCCCGGGCCCCAGCGGTAGTCGGTGTACACCTTGATCCAGTCGGCGCCGTGGCCGGCCTGCTCGCGGACCGCGCGGATCGCCTCGTCCACGCCGCTGACTTCCTGCGCGCCGCCGGGCAGGTCCGCGTCCGGCCGGAACCCGCGCGGGGCCGGGCCGTAGCTGCCGGTGGCGACGATGGCGCGCGTCGCGACGAACATCCGCGGCCCCGGGATCAGTCCGTCGTCGATCGCCTGCTTCACCGCCACGTCGTCGTAGCCGGCGCCCTCGGTGCCGAGGTCGCGGAGCGTCGTGAAGCCGGCCATCAGCGTGTCGCGCGCGTGGTTCGCCGCCTCGATCGTGCGGTAGGCCGGCGATTCCTTGAGCACCTGGTCGTTCCACGGGGTCTCGTCGTACGGATGCAGGAACACGTGCGAGTGCAGGTCGACGAGGCCCGGCAACAGCGTGGCGCCGGGCAGTTCGACGCGCTGCGCGTCGGCCGGCGCGCCGATCGAGGCGGCCGGGCCGACGGCCGCGATCTCGCCGTCGCGCACCAGCACCGCCCAACCGGGATGTGCGGCGTCGCCGTCGGCGGTCCACACGCGGTCGGGGAGCAGCAGCCAGGTGCCGCGGGGCGGTCCGGCGGCCGGCGCCGCGAAGGCGGCGAGGGCGAGCAGCAAGGCGAGCAGCGGCCTGGTCATGCGGATCTCCTCGGTGCGGCGAAGCCGACCATGGGTCGGCGCTACAGGTCCAGCAGGTAGAAGGTGTTGCAGCCGCCGTGGCCGGTCGCGCCCATCGGGCCGCCGATGCGGCGGAAGCCGCTGCGCTCGTACAGGCGCATCGCCGCGTCCATGCCGGTCAGCGTTTCCAGGTAGCAGCGCGCGAAGCCGAACCCGCGCGCTGCGTCGAGGCAGCGCGCCATCATCGCCGCACCGGCGCCGAGGCCGCGCGCCTCGGGCAGGAAGTACATCTTGCGCAGCTCGCAGGTGCCGGCGTCGCCGCCCTCCAGCGGGGCGACGCCGCCGCCGCCGAGCACGCGGCCCTCGCGCTCGAGCACGAAGTAGGCGCTGCGCGGCGCAGCGTAGGCGCGCGTCATCCAGTCGACTTCGGGATCGCTGATCGCGAAGCCGGAACCGCAGGCGCCGAACTCCGGCATCACGGTGCGGATGACGGCCGCCATCGCGGCATCGTCGGCGGGACGGATCGGGCGGATCGCCCAGGGGGTCGGCGCTTCGGCCGGCGGCAGGGTTTCGGGCGGCAAGGCGTGCCTCAGGCGGCGGGAACGGCGACGGGCGGAACAGCGGCCTGCCGCAGCCGCGCGGCATAGCCTTGCGGCGGAAGCCCCGGGGAGAACAGGAAGCCCTGGCCGACCTCGACGCCGAGCTCGATCAGGAACCGCCGCTGCGCCTCATTCTCCACGCCCTCGGCGACCAGCGCCAGCCCGAGGCTGCGCGCGATGCCGCACACCGCCTGGCAGACCGCGACGTCGGAACGATTGTCCGGCACGCCCTGCAGGAACATCTGGCTCAGCTTCAGGCCGTGGATCGGCAGCCGGCGCAGGTAGTTGAGCGCGCTGTAGCCCTCGCCGAAGTCGTCGATCGTCAGGGTCACGCCCAGGTCGCGCAGCGCGGCGAAGGTGCGTTGCGTGTCCGGCGCGTCCTCGATCAGGACGCGCTCGGTGAACTCGAGCTCCAGCGCGGCCCCCGGCAGCGCGAATTCGGCCAGCAGGTCGCGTACGTTGCCGGCGAGGTCGTCGCCGAGGAACTGGCGGTAGGAGACGTTGACGGCGATGCGCCCGAACGCGACGCCCTCGTCCTGCCACTGCCGCGCCTGCCGGCAGGCTTCGCGCAGCACCCAGCCGCCGATGCGGACGATGTCGCCGGTGACTTCGGCGTGGGCGATGAACTGGTCCGGCCGCATCTGCGCGAACTGGTCGTTGTCCCAGCGGATCAGCGCCTCGGTCGCGACGGTCGCGCCGGTGGCCAGCTCGACCTGCGGCTGGTAGACCAGGTGGAACTCGTTGTTCTCGGCGGCGCGGCGCAGGTGCGCCTCGATGCGGTGCCGCTCCTGCTGCGAATGCGCGAGCGCCGGCGTGTACGCCTGCCAGCCGTTGCGGATGCGGCGCTTGCTGTCGTACATCGCGGCGTCGGCGTTCTGCACCAGCGCCTGCACGGTCGTGCCGTCGGCGGGCGCGCGCGCGATGCCGATGCTGGCGGTGATCGCGAACTCCTCGTTGTCGAAGCGGAAGCTGTCGCCGAACGCGCCGAGGATCGCGTCGGCGATGCGCTCCGGCCGCGAGGGATCGTCGTCGAGCGGGCAGGCGACCAGGAACTCGTCGCCGCCAAAGCGCGCGATCAGCCCGTCGTCGCCGACCGCGCGGCGGATGCGCGATGCGGCCGACACCAGCAGCTCGTCGCCCGCGCCGTGGCCGAGCACGTCGTTGACGATCTTGAAGCGGTCCAGGTCGATGTACAGCACCGCGACTTCGGCCCGCGCCGCGCCGGGCGCGTCGAGCATCGCGACCAGCTCGCCGAGGATGGCGTCGCGGTTGAGCAGGCCGGTGAGCGGATCGGTGCGCGCCTGCACGCGCAGCGACTCCTCCGCGCGCTTGCGCTCGGTGATGTCCTGCACGGTGCCGGTCAGGTGCCGCGCGAGCGCGCTGCCGCCCATCGCCTCGCCGAGGGCGCGCACCCAGAACGGCGCGTCGCGGCGGCGGCCCTGCAGCTCCAGGTCGAAGCCTTCGCCGGTGGCGAGCGTGTGCTCGATCGCGGCTTGCAGGCGGCGCCGGTCCGGTTCGACCAGCACCTGTTGCGCCTCGGCCATGCCGCCCGGCAGCCGGTCCAGGCCGATGATGCGCAGCGTCTCCTCGCTGAGGTACAGGCGGTCGCGTCCGGCGTCCCATTGCCAGCCGCCGATGTGCGCCAGCGCCTGCACGCGCTCGAACAGCGCGCTGTCGCGCTTGAGGTCGGTGACGTCGGTGAACAGCGACATCACCTGGTGCGGCGCGTCGGCGCCGGCGGCGAACTGCGGCACCGACGTCACCGCGAACCAGGTGAGCTTGCGCAGGCGCACGTTGTAGTAGCCCAGGACCGTGTTCTCCTCGACGCGGCCGGTGCGCAAGGCGCGGAACGCGGGCAGGTCCTCCGGCGCCAGCTCGCGGCCGTCCTCGCCGATGATGTGCCAGCGACCCGGCTGCAGTTCCTCGTCGAGGCTCAGGCCCGGCTCGACGCTGAGCATGCGGATCGCGGCGGCGTTGGCGTACACGATGCGCCCGCCCGCGTCGCGCATCACGATGCCCTTGTCCATCACCGCCATCAGCTCGCGGTAGCGCATCTCGGCCTCGGCGCGGCCGCTCAGGTCGCGCGCCACCGCCACCAGGCAGGGCTGGCCCTCGAACTCGAAGTTCGCCGAATGCACCTCGACCGGGAAACGGGTGCCGTCGGCGCGCATGTTGGTGACTTCGACGACGTGCGTCCCGCCGCTGCGCAGCGATTCGTACACCGGGCCCATGTGGTCGCGCGGCAGCTCCGGGTTCAGCACGTGGATCGGCTGGCCGATGATTTCCTCGCGCTCGCGCCGGTAGGCGGCGATGCCCGCGCGGTTCAGGTCGAGCACCGTGCCGTCCCAGGCGATGACGCTCACCGGGTCCGGCACCGCGTCGAACAATGCGCGATAGCGCTGGCGCTCGGCGACGCCGACCGCCATCGCGACCTGCAGCGCGTCCGCGGCGTCCTGCAGCAGCGCGCGCGTTTCCTCGCCGGTGCCGGGATCGGCGATCGCCCCCAGCAGCATCGCGAGCACGCCCTCGGCGTCCACCGCCGGTTGCGGCGCGGGCGCAGGCGAGGGCGCGTCCTGGTTCACGCGACGGCGGCCTGGGTGACCTTGCTTCCGCTGGCGCGGCCGAGCAGCGCCGCGAGCCAGCGCCCGGTGTCCACGAGGCGCGGCAGGTCCACGCCGGTGGCGATGCCCATGCCGTGCAGCATGTACACCACGTCCTCGGTGGCGACGTTGCCGCTGGCGCCGCGCGCGTACGGGCAACCGCCGGTGCCGGACACGGACGAGTCCACGACCGACACGCCTTCCTCCAGGCAGGCGAGCAGGTTGGGCAGCGCCTGTCCGTAGGTGTCGTGGAAATGCACGGCGAGCGCGGCCATCGGCACCTCCGCCGCGACCGCGCGCAGCATCGCCCGCGCCTTCGACGGCGTGCCGACGCCGATCGTGTCCCCGAGCGACACCTCGAAGCAGCCCATGGCGTGCAGCGCCCGCGCCACGCGCACCACGTCCGGCAGCGGCACGTCGCCCTGGTACGGGCAGCCGAGCACGGTCGACACGTAGCCGCGCACGGACACCCCGTCGGCGCGCGCGCGCTCCATCACCGGCGCGAAGCGCTCCAGCGATTCGTCGATGCCGGCGTTGGTGTTGCGGCGGTTGAACGCTTCCGACGCCGCGGTGAACACCGCGATGTCCTTCGCGCCCGCGGCGAGCGCGCGTTCGTAGCCCTGCAGGTTCGGCACCAGCACCGGATAGCGCACGCCGGGCCTGCGGTCGATCGCCGCCATCACCTCCGTCGCGTCGGCGAGTTGCGGCACCCATTTGGGGCTGACGAAGCTGGTGGCCTCGATGCACTGCAGGCCGGTCGCGGACAGCCGGTCGATCAGTTCGACCTTGGCCGGCGTCGGGACGATCGCCTTCTCGTTCTGCAGCCCGTCGCGCGGGCCGACTTCCACGATGCGCACGCTGGCGGGCGTCGGCATGTCAACGCTCCAGCGCCACCAGCACGGCGTCGGCTTCGACGAAATCCCCCGCGGCCACGGGAATGCCCTCGACGACGCCGTCGCGCGGCGCCTTGAGGGCGAGTTCCATCTTCATCGCCTCGATGACCACGAGTTCCTGTCCCGCCACGACCTGGTCCCCTTCGCGGATCCGGACCACCACCACCCGCCCGGGCATTGGGGCCCGGACCCGGTCGTCCTGCGCCGCAGACGTGTCGTTGTCCCGACGATACACCTGTACGGGAGCGAATGGCGTGCGCCGATCGCCGTCGTGGACGACCAGCCGGCCGGGGTCCGCGTACACCCGGAAACGCCGTCCGGTGCCGTCAAAACGGGCCTCGAGGATGCCGTCGGACAGCTGACCGCCGGAAACCGTGACGGCCGGACCATTTTCACGCGCGATCCGGTATTCGCCGTCCGCGCCCTGCGCCGTCGCGACGATGCGTTCGCCGCGCGCGAGGAAGGCGAGCTGGCGCTTGCCCGCGTGGCCGAGGCGCCAGCCGTCGGCGCGCGCCCACGGCGAGCCGGGGTCGCCCGAGGCGGCGGCTTCCGCCGCGCGCGCCCGTTCCTGCAGCAGCAGTTCGACGGTGCAGGCGGCGACCAGGGCGTCGTCCG
>DASTWT010000048.1:0-2885 GCA_035765815.1 Luteimonas sp.
GACGGCCTCGGCGATGCCGCCGCCGGCCTTCGCGCCGAGCGCGCCACCGGCCACCGCGCCGACCACCGTGCCCACCGGGCCGGCCACCGAACCGATCGCCGCGCCCGTCACCGCGCCCGCCGCCGCGCCGGTGCCTTCACCAATGCTGTGATCCTTCTTGATGCTCATCTGGCTCTCTCCTGGTGTGGGGTTCCGCCTGCGCGCGCATTCATGCTTCACGTTGCCGTCTGCGCGCGCGGCGGCCTGCACATCGTGTACAGGCGTTGGTATTCGCGCGGTGAAGCGCGCGCGCGTTCAGCTGTCACGCGCAGCGAATGTTCAGCGAGCGAGCATGGTCGTCCCCGTCGCCCGGAGCCGGCCATGCAGACCCACGGCAGCGAGATCGAACGCCTCGAACGCGCCTTCTGGCAATCGCTCGTCGACCGCGACGCGGCCGCCGCGCGCGAAATGCTCGCGCCCGAGGCGCTGATGGTGGGCAGCCACGGCGCGATGCGCTTCGATCCCGCGCAGTACGAGAAGATGCTGCTCGACCCGAAGCACGGCCTGCTCGAGTACACGCTGTCGGACATGGACGTGCTGTTCCCGTCGGACGACGTCGCGATCGCGACCTATCGCGCGCACCAGAAGATGGAGATGGACGGGCAGGCGACGGAGCAGGACGTCGTCGACAGCTCGACGTGGGTGCGCGTGGATGGCGGCTGGAAGTGCGTCGCGCACACCGAGAGCGAGGCCGGCGCGGCCCCGCGGCCCTAGCCTGCCGGTCGGCCCTGCACCCGGAGGGCCACTTCGGCGAAAATGCCCGACGGGCCGGGGATGGCCTGCACGGGAGCGCCCTCGCCATGGGAGAGTCCACGACGCCGGTCGCGATCGTCACCGGCGCGAGCCGCGGCATCGGCAAGGCCATCGCGACGCGACTGGCGGGCGACGGCTACGGCGTCGTTGCGGTGGCGCGCTCGGAGGCGGCGCTACGGGAACTCGCCGACGCGCTGCCGACGCCGTCGCTCGCGTTGCCGCTCGACCTCGCCGATCCCGGGGCCGCACGCGAGGTCGTCGAGGCGGCGCGGCAGCGCTTCGGCCGCATCGACGCGCTCGTCAACAACGCCGGGGCGACGCCGCGCGGCGACTTCCTCGCGTTCGGCGACGACGACTGGCATCGCGGCTTCGAGCTCAAGTTCTTCGGCGCGGCCCGGCTGTGCCGCGCCGCCTGGCCGGCGCTGGTCGAATCGCGCGGGTGCATCGTCAACATCGCCGGCATCGGCGGGCGCACCGGCAGCGCCGAGTTCACCATCGGCGGCAGCGTCAACGCCGCGCTGCTCAACCTGACGAAAGCGCTGGCGGACCGCGGCATCCGCGATGGCGTGCGGGTCAATGCGGTCAACCCGAGCTCGATCGCGACCGAGCGCACGCGCGTGCGCATCGAGGCGCTCGCGGCCGAGCGCGGGATCGCGACGGACGAAGCGGCCGGCGAGCTGGCGCGCCAGCTCCGCGTGGCGCGCTTCGGCACGCCGGAAGAGATCGCGCAGGTGGTGGGCTTCCTCGTGTCGCCGCGCGCCAGCTACATGCAGGGCGCCATCGTCGACGTCGACGGCGGCCAGACCCGCACCCTGTAACTCCCCGTAGAGCCAGCGCGGCGCCGCCCCATGGTCGGCTCGAACTAGTGTTACTCGGCCGCCTCCGGCGCGCTGAAGTTCTTGCCGGCCATGCCGGACCGGTCGAAGCAGCACACGCGCTTCTTGCCGTGCTCGAGCATGTCCATCATCGCCTTGAGGCGCTTCTCGCGCGTCGCGGCCTGCTTGCCCGACGTCATCCACGCGATCCAGTCGCGGCGCGCGACCGTGGTGGTCGCGTCCCAGGTGATCTTCGCGCCGGGATGCGCCTTCAGCGCGTCGCGCAGGTCCTTGGGCACCGGCGATTCGAGTTGCTCCTCCATCGGGCGGATCTCGAGCTTCACCGTGTCGCCGGCTTCGACGCCGGCGGCTTCGCGCAGCTTGTCCGGCACCTTGAGCCAGTGGCTGCCCTGGCCGTCGGGTTCGAGCGTCGCCTTGAATGGCGCGCCGCCGAGCGTACCTTCGACGCTGGTCATCGCGCGCGTCGGCAGCTTCGCGCTCGCGGCCTTCGGCAGGACCAGGAAGGTCCAGGTCGCGCCCTTCGGCGAGGCGGGACGCTGCAGCGCCGCGTCGAATCGGATGGTGTCGGCCTGCTTCGGCATGTCCGCGAGTATCGCCGACCGCCGCGGCGGCCGCGAGCGGGTGTGAGTTTCGTCACGGGACTTCCGGCAGGTCCGCCGGCGCCCGGGCGGGTCCAGCATCGAACGATCGACGCTGCGGCGGGGAGCCGACATGCCGACACTGGATCGCCGCGGGTTCCTGAAGCTGGCCGCCGCGATGGGCGCGACGCTGGCCTGGAGCTGCTCGACGCTGCGGCCGTCGTCGAGCGGCTGGCGCGAGCGCCGCGACTTGTACCCGCACGGCGTCGCGTCCGGGGACCCCGACGCGAACAGCGTGCTGCTGTGGACGCGCCGGCCCTACGACGACGGCCGCAAGGACGCGAAGCTGCTGGTCGAAGTCGCGGAGGATCCCGACTTCATGCGCGTCATCGCGACCACCGCGGCGCCGGTGCTGGCCGCGGGCGACTGGACCTGCCGCGTGCTCGTCGCCGACCTGCCGCCCGCCGGCGAATTCTTCTATCGCTTCGTCGACGAGGAAGGCAACGGCAGCCGCATCGGCCGCACTTTGACCGCGCCCGCCTCCGACGATCCGCGCCCCGCGCGTTTCGCGTTCGTGAGCTGCCAGAGCGCGCCCGAGGGCGCGATGAACGCGTACCGCCGCATGATCTACGAGGACGAGCGCGCCGCCCCGGACGAGCGCCTCGGCTTCGTGCTGCAC
>DASTWT010000049.1:0-3120 GCA_035765815.1 Luteimonas sp.
GATCGTCGCCTTCGCCGGCGTGAAGCCCGGCGACACCGTCATCGAGCTGATCCCGGGCGGCGGCTACTTCACCCGCCTCTTCAGCAAGGCGGTCGGCGCCGACGGCAAGGTCTACGCCGTGTGGCCGACCGAGTACGACGAGAGCACCGACAAGCTGCAGGCCATCGCCGACGCCTACGGCAACGTCGAGATCCTCAAGCAGTCGGCGGCGGCGCTGTCGGCGCCGGCGCAGGCCGACGTGGTGTTCACCTCGCAGAACTACCACGACTATCCGGACAAGTTCATGGGCCCGGTCGACCTGGCGACGTTCGACAAGCAGGTGTACGACGCGCTCAAGCCGGGCGGCGTGTTCGTGGTCGTCGACCATGCCGCGGAAAGCGGCTCGGGCCTGCGCGACACCGAGACGCTGCACCGCATCGACCCGGACATCGTGAAGCAGCAGGTCGAAGCGGCCGGCTTCAAGTTCGCCGGCGAGAGCGACGTGCTGCGCAACCCGGCCGACGACCACACGCTCAAGGTGTTCGACAAGTCGATCCGCGGCCACACCGACCAGTTCGTCTACAAGTTCGTGAAGCCGCAGGACTGAGCACCATGCAGGCGAACCGCTTCCTCCCCCTCGTCCTGGCCGCGCTGGTGTCCACCGGCGCGGCCGCCGCCGGCCAGCATGCCCTGCCCTACACGCTGCCCGCGAAGCTCGAGCAGCTGCGCTTCGTCGTGCAGGCGAAGGCGCCCGGCGGCGGGACGCTCGACCTCTACACCGACACGTCCGGCGGCACCTTCCTGACCGTCGCCGGCGCGACCAAGCTCAAGCTGCCGTACAAGATCCCGGAGAAGCCGCAGCGCGAAGCCGTGGGCAAGGCGGCGTGGCCGTCGTTCGACGCGGGCTCGTGGCTGCCGCCGCCGGCGGCCGACGCGGACGGAAGCCTCGAGGTGCCGATCCTGGTGCCGCCGCGCGGGGTGCCCGGCGACGGCATGCTCGGCCTGCGCTGGTTCGCGGGGCGCACCGTCGAATGGAACTACCCGGAAGGCACGATGCGGCTGCTGCCGCGCGGCGCGCTGCCGAAGGTCGCGGCCGCTCACGTCATCCCGATGGGCTTCCGCAAGGACGGCAGGAATCCGCAGGCGACGGGGTTCGCGCGGATCACGGCGCGCGTGGACGGCGCCGACCTGCAGTTCATGTTCGCCACCGGCGCGACGTTCCGGCTGCTGAAGGACGTCGCTCCGCGCTTCGGCGAGCCCGTCACCAGCCAGCACGCGGGCAGCTTCATCGCCGTGAGCCATCTGGAGGACTGGCACGCGCGCCATCCCGACTGGCCGTACATCGCCTACGGGGACGCCGGCGCGTCGATGATCCAGGTGCCGGACATGGAGATCGCGGGCTGGCACACCGGGCCGGTGTGGTTCGCCTCGCGCAAGGACCGGATGTTCCACGAGGCGATCGCGACGCTCGTCGACCAGCCGCTGGACGGCGCGCTCGGCGGCAACGCGTTCGCGTCGTTCCGCATCACCGCCGATTATCCGTCGGCGAAGCTCGCGTTCGAGCAGCTGGGCAAGTCCGGCGGCTAGGACGCCGGGCAGTCCTTCCGCGCCAGCATCAGGTTGGCGATCTCGTCGGCAGTGGCCGGCACCGAGGGATCGGCGGTGCCGCCATCGAACACGACGCGCCACTGCCCGTCGGCGTCGTGCAGCCAGGTCGAGATGAAGCGGCCGCGGCGATAACGCTTGTCCGGCGGGGCGGACGGGTTCTCCATCCAGTACGGGCCGCGCGACAGCGCGACCTGGCCGTTGGCGCCGACGTCGACGGTGTCGGGGTACCAGCGCAGCACGATGTCCTTGCCGGCGATCAGGCCGGCCCAGTCCGCGGCGATCGCCTCGGCGCCGCGGGTGGCGCGGTCGCCTTCGATGAACACCGCGTCGGGATGCAGGTAGGACGCGAACGCGGCGGCGTCGTGGTCGGCGACGGTCTGCGCGAAGCCGGCTTCGCGCGCCCAGACGGCGCAGGCGTCGGAGGCGGGCGGCGCTTCGGGAGCGGGCATCGCTGCGTGGGCCGGCTGCGCCGGCGCCGCCCCGGTGGCGGCAGGCATGTCCTGCGCGGCCGCGTCCAGCGGGAGCGACAGCACTGCGAGCAAGGCGAGCGTGGCGGATGGCCTCCGCGAGGCGGGCGTCTGGCGCATGGTGTTTCCCCCGACCGGCGATCCCGGCAAGGCCGGCAGCTTATCATCGGGGCATGCGCGAACTCCGCCCTGCCGAACGCCGCCCTGCCACTTGCCGCCCCGCCGGCCTCGCCGCCCGCTTCGCCACCGCCGCTTCCGTCGCCTGCATCGCGCTCGCCGCATGCACGACGACGCCATCGGCGACGCGCTCCCCGCAGCCACCCGCGCTCGCGCCGGCGGTGCTGCTGGTCTCGATCGACGGACTGCGCGCGGACGCCGTCGGCAGCGGCGTGATGCCGACGCTCGATGCGATGGCCGCGCGCGGCGTGCATGCCGACTGGATGAACCCCTCGTATCCGTCGCTGACGTTCCCGAACCACTACACGCTGGTGACCGGGCTGCGGCCTGACCACCACGGGATCGTCAACAACACCATGCGCGATCCCGCGCTCGGCGCGTTCTCGCTGCACGATCGCGCCGCGGTGGAGGATGCGCGCTGGTGGGGCGGCACGCCGGCGTGGGTGACGCTGCAGCGGCACGGCGGCCATGCCGCGACGATGTTCTGGCCCGGCTCGGAAGCGGCGATCGCGGGCATGCATCCGGACCAGTGGCGGCGCTTCGACGCCGCGTCGCCGGACAGCGCGCGCGTGGACACCGCGCTCGACTGGCTCTCGCGCACGGATGCGGCGCGGCCGACGTTCGTGACGCTGTACTTCGACGAGGTCGACGGCAAGGAGCACGCCTACGGGCCGGGTTCGCCGCAGGCGCTGCAGGCCGAGGCCGACGTGGACGCCGCGCTCGCGCGCCTGCTCGACGGCCTCGACGCCCGCGGCCTGCGCGATCGCGTCGACGTGATCGTCGTCTCCGACCACGGCATGGCACGGATCCCGCCGGGCCAGCGCGAATACCTCGACGACTTCCTCGCCGCGAAGGGGCTGCCCGCGAGCGCGATCGACATCGCGAGCCG
>DASTWT010000050.1:0-5361 GCA_035765815.1 Luteimonas sp.
CGCGATCGATCCGGCGACCGTCGAGGACAGCTTCCGCACCAACGCGATGGGTCCGCTGCTGGTGACGCAGGCGCTCGCCGAACGCCTGGCCGACGGCGCGAAGGTCGCCAACCTGAGCAGCGTGCTCGGCTCGGTCGCCTCGGTCGCGCGCTTCGGCTCGCCCAGCTACGACATGAGCAAGGCCGCGCAGAACATGGTCACCGCGCTGCTGGCCAAGGCGCTCGCGCCGCGAGGCATCGTCGTGCTCGCGCTGCATCCGGGCTGGGCGCAGACCGACATGGGCGGCGCGAACGCCACCGTGCCGGTCGCCGACGCGGTCGCCGGCCTGCTGCGCGTGATCGACAGCGCGGGCGTCGCCGACAGCGGCGGCTTCCGCGACTGGCGCGGCGAAACGCTGCCGTGGTGAACGCCGGCGGCGACCCGGGCGGCGTCGCGGCGGCGCCGGCGCGCGCGCTCGTGCACGTCGTGCTGCTCGAGCCGCGGATCCCGCCCAACACCGGCAACGCGATCCGGCTGTGCGCCAACACCGGCGCGCACCTGCACCTCGTCGAGCCGCTCGGCTTCGACGTCGACGACGCGCAGCTGCGGCGCGCCGGCCTCGACTACCACGAGTACGCGACGATGCGCGTGCACGCCACGCTCGACGACGCGCTCGCCGCGATCGCGGTCGCGAGCGCCGGCACGGGCGCCGCAAACGATGGAACCGACGCCAGGGGTGTCCTCGCGCCGCCCCGCGTGTTCGCACTGAGCACGCGCGGACGCAATCGTTTCGACGCCGTGCGATACCGCGCCGGCGACGTGCTGCTGTTCGGCAGCGAAACCACCGGCCTGCCCGACGCCGTCCTCGAGGCGCTGCCCGAAGCGCAGCGCCTGCGCCTGCCGATGCGGCCCGGCAACCGCAGCCTCAATCTGTCGAACGCGATCGCGGTGACGGTGTACGAAGCCTGGCGCCAGCTCGGCTACGCCGGCGCCGCTACCTGAACAGAGCCCGAAAGTTCCTCACATCCATGACTATCGCTTCAGGCGAGGTTGGGACGTGCCTCGCAGAATCTGGCCACCGGTTCAGCCTCGTCCCTCCCCCCGTCGTCGCTGCCGGCCAGACCAATAACGAGAACAGAGGCCACAACATGAAGCGTTCCCCCGTTGCCAAGCTCGCCGCCCTTGCGCTGATCGCCGCCGCTCCGTTCGCCGCGTCCGCGGCCGACGGCATCAACTACAACTACGTGCAGGGCGGTTACGTCTCCACCAACACCGACGGCGGCGACGCCGACGGCTGGGGCCTGCAGGGCTCCGCGGCACTCAGCCCGAACTTCCACCTGTTCGCCGACTACAGCAACCAGGACATCAAGCACTCCAGCGCGAGCTTCGACCAGTGGCGCGTCGGCGTGGGCTACAACCACGAGGTCTCGCAGAACATGGACCTGCTCACCCGCGTGGCGTACGAGAAGTTCGACGCCGGCAACGGGCTCGATGCCGACGGCTACAGCGTCGAGGCGGGCCTGCGCGGCTCGCTGACCCCGATGGTCGAGGGCTACGCGCTCGCCGGCTACGAGAACGGCGACGAGTACGACGGCGACTTCTACGGCCGCCTCGGCGCGCAGGTGAAGTTCAACCAGACCTGGGGCGTGGCCGCGGACGTCAAGTTCGTGCAGGGCGACCGCCAGTGGTTCGTCGGCCCGCGCATCACCTGGTAACTCCAATCTGGAGCCGAGCTTCGCTGGCTCCTCAGGCAAGGGGATCGCGAGCGTTCCCTCCCCCGACTTTCGCGATCCCGACCCGGCCGGCAACGGCCGGGTTTTTTATTGGCCGCTGGAAGCCGGCCCGAACAGGCCGTGCGGGTATTCGGCCTTCTGCTCGCGCGCGAGCAGGCGCTGCAGCGCCTCGGCCGGGGTGATGTCGCCATGCAGCACGTCGCGCACGTTCTGCGCGATCGGCAGCTCGAGGCCGTGGCGCTCGGCGAGGCGCATCACTTCGTCGGCGGTCTGCACCGACTCGACCACCTGGCCGATCTCGCGCACCGCGTCCTGCAGCGACTGGCCGCGGCCGAGCGCGAGGCCGAGGCGGCGGTTGCGCGACAGGTCGCCCGTGCACGTCAGCACGAGGTCGCCGAGTCCGGCGAGGCCCATCAGCGTTTCCGGGCGTCCGCCGATCGCGGCGTTGAGCCGCAGCATCTCGTTGAGGCCGCGCGTGATCAGGCCGGTGCGCGCGTTGAGGCCGAGGCCCATGCCGTCGGCGGCGCCGGTGGCGACCGCGAGCACGTTCTTCATCGCGCCGCCGAGCTCGGCGCCGCGCATGTCGTCGCCGGTGTAGGCGCGGAAGCCGGGGCCGTGCAGCGCATCGGCGACCTGCTGCACGAACGCGGCGTCGTCGCCCTGCACCGTCAGCGCGGTCGGCAGGCCCTGCGCGACTTCCTTCGCGAACGACGGGCCGGTGACGACCGCGAGCGGCACGCCGGGACCCAGGGTGTCGGCCGCGACTTCATGCAGGAAGCGGCCCGAGCCGGGTTCGAAACCCTTCGTCGCCCACGCGACGCCGGCGCCCGGCGGGCGCAACGGTGCGAGCGCGTGCAGGGTGGCGGTGAACGCGTGCGACGGCACGACCACCAGCACCAGCCCGGCGCCGGACATCGCCGCCGCGAGATCGGTGGTCGCGCGCAACTCGGCCGGCAACGCGATGCCGGGCAGGTAATGCGGATTCTCGTGGCGCGCGTCGATCACGGCCACGACGTCGGCGTCGCGGCCCCACAGCGTGACCGCGTGCCCGTGCCGCGCGATCAGCGCGGCGAGGGCGGTCCCCCAGGAACCGGCGCCGAGGACGGCGACCTTCATGCCGGAATCCTGCATGCCCGGACCAGGCACGCCGGGATCACGCGTTGCCGGCGGTTTCCGCGTCGGCGAGGCCGGCGCCGTTGCCCTGCGAGGCGCGCTGGCGCAGCGTCTCGGCGTACAGGGCTTCGAAGTTGATCGGCTGCAGGATGAAGGGCGGGAAGCCGCCCGAGGCCACCAGCTCGCCGACGGCCTGGCGCGCGTACGGGTACAGCGCGGTCGGGCAGTGGGTGCCGAGCATCATGTCCAGGCCGCGCTCGTCGAAGCCGGACAGGCCGAACACGCCGGCCTGCTTCACTTCGGCGACGTAGGCGGCCTTCTCGTTGATGGTGCAGGTCAGGGTGACGCCGAGGATCACCTCGTAGGCGTTGTCGCCGACGCGCTGCACCTGCTGCGCCAGGTTCATCTGCAGCTGCGGCTGGCCCTGTTCGTTGAACACCTGCGGCGCGCCCGGCGCCTCGAAGGACACGTCCTTCAGGTAGATCTTCTCGAGGGTGAACATCGCGCCCTGCGCGCCGTCGTTGGCGGTGGTGCCGCCCTGGGTGTCCTGCTCGGCCATGGTTCTCTGTGCTCCGGCGCGGTCGCGCCTCTATGCGGGAAAAGACGGCGAGTATCGCACGGCGGGGGGGCGAAGGCCCGTGGCGCCTACCGGCCCTTGGCGAGGGGCAGGCCGGCCTGCTGCCAGGCGCCGATGCCGCCGTCGAGCACGAAGACCTTCTCGAAACCGGCCTTGCGCAGGCGCTTCGCGGCGCCGCCGGCGGTCTGGCCGGTCTTGCAGACCAGCACGACCGGCAGGCTCCTGGCCGCCGCCAGCGCGCGGTTCTCCGGGTCGAACTGGCTCATCTGCACGTTCTTCGCGCCGGGCACGTGGCCCTTCTCGAAGTCGGCGATGGGACGCAGGTCCACGACCAGGGCGTTCTCCCGGTTCACGAGCGCGGTCAGGGCGGCGGGGGCCACGGCCTTGAAGCCGCGGAACAGGCCGGAGAGCTCGTTGCCGACGAGGGCGACGGTCAGGCCGGCGAGGGCCAGCGACAGGTAGGGGTGGCGGGCGGCGAAGGCCGCCAGTTCGGCGAAGTCCATTCCGCGATTGTCGCAGGTCGGGCGCGGCGCGTCAGTCCTGCCAGAGGTCCGGCAGGCCGCTGGTGATCCACCAGCGCTCGCTGGCGGCGTCGTAGCGCCACTGCTCGACGTAGCGCGTGGTGCGCTCGACCTGGGTGTGCCTGTTCACGACGCCGATCTCGATCGGGCGCGCGGCGGTGTCGGGCCCGACGGTCGCGCCGAGCTCGTGGTAGGCGGACACCTGCACCTGCTGGTAGCGCTCGAGCTCGAGCGGGGTGAGCGGGTGCTCGTCCCGGTACTTCGGGTCGACCATCGTCCAGGCCCCTTCGAAGTCGCCCCAGCGGATCGCCGCGGACCAGGTGTACTGCGCTTCGCGCAGCGCTTCGTTGCGGTCGACGCGGCGGGTGGTCGCGCAGCCGGCCAGCGCGGCCAGCGCGAGCGCGGCGACCAGCAACAGGGCGAGGCGGGCCAGCGCGCGCATGGGCGGCGTACGGTTCGGATTCGGCGTCATGGCGCCATCCTACCCCGCCGCTTCCGGCGTGCGGGCGAACGCGACGTAGCGCGCACGGCCGCTCGCGGCCACGGCGCCGTCGGGGCCGGCGACCTGCGACTGCAGCACGAGGCTGGCGCGCCCGGTATCGCGCAGCGAGGCGCGGATCGCATCCCAGCCCGTCGCCGCGGTGTCGCCGTCGGCGAGCCAGGCGCTCGCGTCCAGGTCGGCGTACAGCGGCGCGAGGTAGCGCACCTGGCTGTCGGCGACGTAGACCGCGGCGTCGAGCCCGTGCGCCTGCAGCTGCAGCGTCGCCAGGCCCCAGCCGGCGAGCGTCATCAGCGAGGCGAGGCTGCCGCCGAACGCACAGCCCTTGTCGTTGACGTTCGCCGCGAGCGGCGCGCGCAGCGCCAGCCGCGCGCCGTCGTAGCCGGCGATCCGCAGCCGCAGCGCCGCCACCGGCGGCATCGCCTGGAAGTGCGCGTCGAGCGCCTGCAGCAGGGCGCCGGGATCGGCGGGCGGAACGGGCATGCTGGACATGCGCCGACTATGCCAACATTCGCGCCGTCGCGGCCACCGGCCGCATGACGGGCATCGCGATGGGCCTGCCGCTCGACGGCTGCACCGTGGTCTCGCTGCGCCCCGCCGGCATGCACGCATCGATGCGGCGCGCCGCGGCGGCCGCGGGCGCGCGCCTGCTCGCGCTGTCGCCGTGGCGCCTGCGCATCCTCGACGATCCGCGCTCGCGCGCGGCGCTGGCCGCGGCGCTGGGCGCGCCGCGCGTCGTGTTCACCAGCCCCGCCGCGGTGGCGGCGGCGAAAGGCATGGAACGCCTGCGGCCCGCCCCGGAAGCGTCGTGGCTCGCGGTCGGCGCCGGCACCGCCGCCGCGCTCGCGCGCGAGGGGGTGGGGGCGATCGCGCCGCAGCGCATGGACAGCGAAGGCCTGCTCGCGCTCGAAGCGCTCCAGCACGTGGCCGGGCTGGCCG
>DASTWT010000051.1:0-2588 GCA_035765815.1 Luteimonas sp.
GTCTTGAGCCGGCGCGTGTCGATCGGCACGTTGCAGTTGGCCGCGTTCGAGGCGCAGCTGGCCGGCACCGCGCCGGGCGAGCTGACTTCCTGCACGAGGTCGAGGAACACCATGCCGTCCTTCGTCACCCGCGGCCGCACCTTCAGGATCACGCCGGTGTCGAGGTACTGCACCTGGCTGAAGGTGCCGGTGTCGGCGACGCCGCCCGGGTTGAACGACACCGACTGGATCGGGATGCGCGTGCCGACGTTGAGCGTGGCCTCGCCGTTGTTGCGCACCAGCACCGACGGCGTCTGCAGCAGGCGCACGTCGGTCACCTGGTCGAGCGCGTTGATCACCGCGGCGGCGTTGCGGCCGAGGAAGGTCCAGTTCAGGCCCGGCACCGCGCCGCCCGCGGGGCGGATGCTGCCGGCGATGTCGCCCCAGATGTCGCGGCCGGCCGCGGACGGGAGGCCCGCGCCGCCGTCCGCGGTGGAGCGGTTCACGGCCTGCTCGAAGTACCAGCTCACGCCGTACTTCAGGTCGCCGCTGAGTTTCACTTCGACCACCTGCGCCTCGATGTGCACCTGCATCGGCATCACGTCGAGGCGTTCGATCACGTCGCGGATCGAACGCCAGGCCTGCGGGCTGGCGCGCACGAGCAGGGTGTTGGTCTCGTCGACCGCCGACACGCCGACGCGGTCGCCGTCGACCTCGAGCGTCACCGCGCCGTTGCCCGACTGGCGCGGGTCGAGCGACAGCGTGCCCTCGCCCATCCCGCCGCCGTCGCCGTCGCTGCCGCCGCCGACCGCGGCGCTGCTGGTCGTGTCGTCGCCGACCCCGCCGTCCTTGATCTCGGTGGACTGCAGGCCCGGCATCAGGCTCGGCGCGCCGGAACGCCCGCCGCGCGAGGCGCCGCCGCCGAAGACTTCGGCCAGGCGGTCGGCGAGGTCCTTCGCCTGCACGAACTTCAGTTCGTAGGAATACAGCTGCGGGCCCGCGCCCGCGCCGTCGATGCGGTCGAGCCAGTCGCGGATGCTGTCGAGGTAGGCCGGCTGCGGCGTGATCACCAGCACCGCGTTCGCCGACTCCAGCGGCATGAAGCGGAACATGCCGGCGACCGGCGACTTGCCCTGTTCGCCGAACACTTTCTCCAGGTCCTCGACCACGTCGGACGCGCGCCCCGAGTTCAGCGGGAACACGCCCACCGACATCGACGCCATCCAGTCGACGTCGAACACCTGGATCGTGCGCAGGTAGTTCTCCAGCTCGGCGCGCGAGCCCGCGACAGTGATGGTGTTGCGGCCCGGGTCGGCGTTGACGATCGCGTTGGCGCGCGCATACGGCTTGAGCAGCTTCGCCATCTCCGTCGCCGAGATGTAGCGAAGCGGCACCACGCGCGTCTCGTAGCCGTTGGCGAGCGCGGCGGGGCCGCTGCGCGCGGCGAGGCTGCCGTCGAGCGGCTGGTCGGCGCGGACGATGTTGTAGCGGCCGCCGCTGTAGACCATGCGCGCGTTGTTCCAGCCCAGCACCATCTCCAGCAGGTCGCGCGCGCCGGCGGCGCCCACCGGGCGCGGCGTGGACAGCGTGACCGTGCCCTGCACGTCGGGCGCGATCACGTAGTTCTGGCCGAGCATGTCGCCGAGGATCGCCTTGACCACCACCGGCAGCGGCGTGCCCTCGAAGTTGAAGGTCGAGCCGCCCCCGCTGACGGCGGGCAGCGCCGGCGGCGTCTCCGCGGCGTCGGTGTCGATGACGTGGCCCGTGCCGCGGCGGATCACGGCCTGCGGCGGCCTGGCGCCGGCGTCGGCGTTGCCGGCATCGGCGGATGCCGCCGCGTCCGTCGCGGGCGCCGTGGCCGGCGGCGCGCCGTTGCGCTGCATGGTCGGCGGCGGCACGGTCGCGCAGCCGGCGAGCAGGCCCGCGAGCAGGCCGGCGGCGAGCAACCGCCACGGCAGGCGCCGCGACAGGGACGGGGACGGAAGACGGATACGGCGGAAGTCCATGGCGTGCACTCTACGGATTGCTGGCAGGCGCGTCCTGCGACGTGTCTTGCGATTGCGGGCCCCGCGACTGCTGCGCCTCGCGCCGCAGCTGCGCGCGGCGGGCCTCGATGCGGCGGCGGATCGCTTCCATCTGCTGGGTCACCTGGGTCGGCGCGGGCGCGGTGGACGGCGCCGGCGGCGCGTCCGGCACCGGCGAGGCGCCCTGCGCCGAAAGCGGCCGCGCCGCCGGGTCGGCGGCGATGCGCGCCGGTGCCGGCGCCGGTTCCGGCGGCGGCACGGCGTCGGCGTCCTCAGGCGCGCCGGGCGAAGGCATGGCGCCATCGCCGCCGGCCCACACCCGCAGCTCGAGCTCGCGGCGCCCGCCCGGCCCTTCGAACACGGCCGCGCGCGGCCGCAGCTCGGCCAGGCGCCAGCCGCCGAGGCCTTCGGCGGTTTCGCCTTCGCGCACGCGCACCGGGTCGCCGCCCTGCGCGGGCTCGACGATCGCCATGCGCAGGCGCGGGGTGATGATCACGCTGCTCAGCGCGTAGTCGAACGCGGAGGCGTCGCCGCGCGCGCCGTCGTTGTCGCCGCCGGGCAGCGAGAACGGATGCGGCAATCGAT
>DASTWT010000052.1:0-2016 GCA_035765815.1 Luteimonas sp.
GTGTACCTCGCCGGCATCGTGGTCACCAACCGGCCGCTGCGCGACCGCCACCAGCTGCTTGCGCTGCAGGACGCGATCACCTGGTTCGCGCAGCTCATCATGTTCATGCTGCTCGGCCTGCTGTCGTCGCCGCACGACCTGCTGCCGATCCTGTGGCCGGCGCTGGGCGTGGCCGCGTTCCTGATGTTCGTCGCGCGCCCCGCCGCGGTGCTGCTGTGCCTGCTGCCGTTCCGCTACCGCGCCGCGGAGCTGGGCTTCATCTCGTGGACCGGCCTGCGCGGCGCGGTCGGCATCTTCCTGGCGTCGATCCCGCTGCTCGCCGGCCTGCCGAACGCCTGGCTGTACTTCAACGTCGCTTTCGTGGTCGTCATCGCCTCGCTGCTGGTGCAGGGCTGGACGCTGGCCGGGTTCGCGCATCGCATGGGCGTTGCGGTGCCGCGCAAGGACCCGAACATCCGGCGCATGCGGCTCGATCTGCCGGGCCAGCTCGAGTCGGAGATGGTCGGCTACCGGATCGCGCCCGCCAGCGCCGCGCTGCGCGGCACGCCGCTGCCCAGGCAGGTGCGGCTGGCGATGGTGGTGCGCGACGGCAGGATCCTGCTGGCGGAAGAATGCGGCGCGCTCGCCGCCGGCGACTATGCGTACTTCATCGCGCCGGGCGGCCACGCGCCGCGACTGGACTGGCTGTTCGCCGACGGCAGCGACGCGCGCGAGGCCGAAGCCGAGACCTTCGGCAGCTTCATGCTGCCCGGCGACGTGCCGCTCGGCGAGCTCGCGAAGTTCTACGGCCTGTCGCTGCCGGCGCGCGTGTCGAAGTACACCGCCGCGCAGCTGTTCGACGAGCGCTTCGACCGCGACCCGCAGGTCGGCGACCGCCTCGCGTTCGGCCGCGCGATCCTGGTCGTACGCAGCCTCGCCGACGATCGCGTCGCGAAGATCGGGCTGCGCTTCGCCGGCGTCGGCGAGCGGCTCATTTCGGGCTGACGCTGAAATAGCTGCTTCACCGTTCCCAGATCGCTTGATTCGGATCGAGTTCCGAGGTCTTCATCACTTCCGACCTTATGCCGATACCGCATACCGCGAGTGGCCCATCGACATATCCGGTAAGCCCGAACGCACGTTCAATATCCACTTCGTTGATCGCTGCTGTTACGAACGTCCCCAGCCCCTGCGCCGTGGCAGCAAGCTGCAGCGTCTGGGAAAGGTGGCCGATGTCCAGGATCGTGACGCGATATGCCTTGGGGTGATTGCGATATTTCCAAAAATTTCGTCCGGGGGGGTTGCTCGGCTTCAGCGCGGCCACACCACCCGGTTCGGATCGAATTCCGGTTCGGTCATCGTCGCGGCGCGGATGCCGAAGCCGCAGACCGCCAGCGGGCTCTCCGCGTAGGCCACCATGCCGAACGCCCGCTCGATGTCGACCTCGTTGATCGCCCCGGTCACGAACGGCCCGAGTCCGGCCTGGGTCGCGCACAACTGCAGGGTCTGTGACAGGTGGCCGACGTCGAGGACGGCAACGCGGTAGGCCTTCGCATGGTTCCGGTACTTCCAGTAGTTCCGGCGGAAGCGCGGCGCGAGGATGCAGAGCACCGCTGCCGCGGCGAAGAAGTCCTGCCCGGCCACCGCGATGCGCGCGAACGCCCGTAACTCCTCGCGGGTCCAGGCGCGCGTCTCGCCGTCGTCCCGTGGCCGGGTGCCGACATCGCCCAGCTGCGGCGGCGCGACGCATGGCGACACCGGCTCCAGCGCGTGCGTGTCGGCGCGATATCGATAGAGTCCGGGCGCGATCCCTTCCACGCGTTGCACCACCAGCCAGCATTCGGTCGGATGCAGCGCGCCGCCCGACGGGCTGGTGCGCTTGATGACGTCGAAGCCAGGCGCCGGCAGCCCGGTGCCCCGCGCACCGAAGACGCGCGCCATCAACCGGGAGAACACCCCTAGCGGCACGTGGGCATCGGCGTCGAAGTTGCGACACGTCACGCGCGCGTCGAGCAGATCGTCGAAACAGTCGCGGGG
>DASTWT010000053.1:0-2812 GCA_035765815.1 Luteimonas sp.
ACTGCGCGTAGCGGCGCGCGATCCAGCCGTCCAGCCAGTCGGTGACCGAGGCGGCGATGAACACCGCGGCGGTCGCGAAGTTCGTCCAGCCGTACGGCAGGTAGAACACGACGGCCAGCACCGGGATCAGCGCGATCCGCAGCAGCGTGAGCAGGGTGGGCACCGTGAGCTTCATGCGTCCTCGTTCCTCGGGGTCTCCGGCTGGGCCATGCCGTGGAGGCTGGCCCAGATGCGTTCGGCGAGCGGGAGGTTGATGCCTTCGACCCGCGCGATTTCCTCCGCGCCGGCCGATTTCAGGCCGCCCAGGCCGCCGAAATGCCGCAACAGGTTAGCGCGGCGGCGCGGCCCGATGCCGGGAATGTCCTCCAGCCGGCTGGTGTTGCGGGCCTTGGCGCGGCGGCCGCGGTGGCCGGTGATGGCGAAACGGTGGGATTCGTCGCGCACCTGCTGCACCAGCTGCAGGCCGGGGGAATCGGCGCCGGGGCGGATCTCGCGTCCGTCCGGCAGCAGCAAGGCTTCGTGGCCGGCGCGGCGGGCCTCGCCCTTGGCCACGCCGACGACGGGGACGCGGTCGGCGATGCCCAGGTCGGCCAGCACCGCGTTGGCCTGCGCGACCTGGCCGGCGCCGCCGTCGATCAGCAGCAGGTCCGGCAGCACCCCGCCCTCGTCCACCGCGCGGCGGAAGCGGCGTTCGAGCGCCTGGCGCATGGCGGCGTAGTCGTCGCCCGGTTCGATGCCGGTGATGTTGTAGCGGCGGTACTGGCCGCGGACCGGCCCCTTCTCGTCGAACACGACCTGCGAGGCGACGGTGGCCTCGCCCATGGTGTGGCTGATGTCGTAGCACTCGATGCGCTGCGGCGGCTCCTGCAGGCCGAGCAGCTGCTGCAGCGATTCGACCCGGGCGCGCTGGCTGGCCTGGCTGCCGAGCTCGGCGGCGAGGGCGAGGTCGGCGTTGCGCCTGGCCAGGTCGAGGTAGCCGGCGCGGTCGCCGCGCACGTTGCACCTGAGCTGGACGCGCTTGCCGGCGCCTTCGCTCAATGCCTGCTGCAGCAGTTCGCGGTCGTCGATGTCGCGGTCGAGCACGATTTCCGGCGGCGCGGGCTGCTCGGCGTAGTACTGTGAGACGAAGGCGCTGAGGACTTCCTCGGGCGACTCGGCGCCGTTGGTCTTCGGGAAGAAGGCGCGCGTGCCGAGGTTGCGGCCGTCGCGGAAGGCGAGCAGCAGCACGCAGGCGGCGGAGCCTTCCATCGCGCAGGCGAGCACGTCGAGGTCGGCGGCGCGGCCGTCCACGTACTGGCGGGCCTGCAGCTTGCGGATGGTGGCGATGAGGTCGCGGATGCGCGCGGCCTCCTCGAATTCGAGCTGCTCGCTGGCGGCGGCCATCGCCCGCTCGAGCTCGCCGGACAGCTCGTCGCTGCGGCCGTCGAGGAACATCGCGACGCGGCGCACGGACTCTTCGTAGGCGGCGGGCTCGACCAGGCCGACGCACGGCGCGCTGCAACGACCGATCTGGTATTGCAGGCACGGCCGCGAACGGTTGCGGAACACGCTGTCCTCGCAGCTGCGCAGGCGGAACAGCTTGTGCAGCAGGTTGAGCGTGTCGCGCACCGCGCCGACGCTGGCGTAGGGGCCGAAGTAGCGGCCGGGGATCGCGCGCGCGCCGCGGTGCATCGCCAGGCGCGGCCAGTCCTCGCTCGTGAGCAGCACGTAGGGATAGCTCTTGTCGTCGCGCAGCAGCACGTTGTAGCGCGGCTTGAGCGACTTGATCAGCTGGTTCTCGAGCAGCAGTGCTTCGGTCTCGGTGCGGGTGACCGTGACCTCCATGCGCGCGACCTGGGCCAGCATCGCCAGCGTCCTCGCGGACTTGGGCGCGGCGTTGAAGTAGCTGGCGACGCGCTTCTTCAGCTCGCCGGCCTTGCCGACATAGAGGATGGCGTCGTCGGCGGCGTACATCCGGTACACGCCGGGCTGGGTGCCCAGGCCGCGGACGAAGGCCTTGCCGTCGAACTGTGCCGCCTTCTCCTTCATCCCGATATTGTAGGGCCGACCCATGGTCGGCTCCGCCTTCCCGTGCCGCCATGCATAATCGGCCCATGCCCGATTTCGTCGTCGCGATCCCCGCCCGTCACGCCGCCTCGCGCCTGCCGGGCAAGCCGTTGCGCCTGCTCGGCGGCGAGCCGCTGGTGCTGCACGCCGCGCGCCGCGCGCTGGCCGCCGGCGCGCGCGAGGTCTGGGTGGCCGCCGACGACGAGCGCATCGCCCGCGCCCTCGACGGCAGCGGCGCGCGCGTCGCGATGACCTCGCCCGGCCACGCCTCCGGCAGCGACCGGCTCGCCGAATGCGCGCGCCTCGCCGGCTGGAGCGCGGACACGGTGGTGGTGAACCTGCAGGGCGACGAGCCCTTCGCGCCGCCCGAGGGCATCCGCGCGGTGGCCTCGGTGCTGCTGGATTCGGGCGCGCCGATGGCGACGCTGGCGACGCCGGTGGCCGACGCCGCGATGCTGTTCGACCCGAACACGGTGAAGCTCGTGCGCCGCGCCGACGGCGACGCGCTCTACTTCAGCCGCGCGCCGCTGCCCTGGGCGCGCGACGCCTTCGCGACCTCGCGCGAAGCGCTGCCGGCGGCAGCCGTTGCGGCCGGCGCGTGGCTGCGGCACATCGGCATCTACGCCTACCGCAACGGTTTCCTGCAGGCGTTCACTGCGCTGCCGCCGGGGCGGCTGGAACAGCTGGAATCGCTGGAGCAGCTGCGCGCGCTGGAGGCCGGCCACCGGATCGCGGTGGGATTGACGCCGGTCGCGTTCCCGCCGGG
>DASTWT010000054.1:0-24059 GCA_035765815.1 Luteimonas sp.
TCCTGGTAGCCGGTCATGGCGGTGTTGAACACCACCTCGCCGACCGCGAGGCCGGGCGCGCCGACCGAATCGCCCTCGAACACGGTGCCGTCTTCGAGCGCGAGGATTGCGGGCTGGGTCACGGGGGAATTCGCCTACGTCGGGTTGCAGGAAGCCGCCGGCACGGTGCTAAACCGTCCGGAGGCAAGGGTGTCAGGCGAGCGGGAATGATACCGGGAAGCGCCCCCCGGCGCCACCGTGGAGCCGACCCATGGTCGGCTTCGCGAACCCGGAGCCGACCGTGGGTCGGCTCTACAGGAGGTCGGACATCCGGTACGGGCCGGGCGCGCGGCCGGCGAGCCACTGCGCCGCGTGGAGGGCGCCGCGCGCGAACACGTCGCGGCTGCTGGCGCGATGGACGAACTCGAGGCGCTCGCCGGCGCCGGTGAATTGCACCGTGTGTTCGCCGACGATGTCGCCGGCGCGCAGCGACGCGTAGTGCGGCGTCGCGCCCGCATCCGCCAGCGCCTCCCCCAGCGACAGCGCGGTGCCGGAGGGCGCGTCGCGCTTGCCGGCATGGTGCGCCTCGACGATGTCGCAATCCCAGCCCTGCAGGACGCGGGCGGCCCGCGCCGTCGCGTCGGCGAGCACCGCCACGCCGAGGCTGAAGTTCGACGCCCAGAGCACGGGGATGACTCGCGCTGCTTCCTCGAGCGCGATGCGCTGCGCGTCGCCGAGCCCGGTCGTGCCGGAGACCAGCGGGGCCTTGCGCGCGACGCAGGACGACAGCACCGCGTCGAAGGCTTCGGGCAGGCTGAAATCGATCGCGACGTCGAACGCCGGCACGCCGCTGAGCTCGGCCGCCGCGAATTGCGGCACGCCGTCGACGACGCGCTGCCGCGGCTTGCGCGAAACCGCGCCGGCCACGTCGAAGCGCCCAGGCGCTTCCGCGCACAGGCGCAGCAGCGCCTGGCCCATGCGGCCGGAGGCGCCGTGGATCAGGAGGCGGATGGGAGCGTCCATGGCGGGAGGATAGCCGACCATGGGTCGGCTCTACGGGATCAGGAGACCATGCGGTCCCAGAAACCCTTCACTCCGTCCAGGAAAGTGCTGGACTTCGGCGAATGCTTGCGCGCGCCCTCCCCCACGAAGGTGGCCTCGAACTTCTCGAGCAGTTCGCGCTGTTCCGGCGTCAGGTTGACCGGGGTCTCGACCACCGCCTTGCAGTACAGGTCGCCGGTGTGCCGGCTGCGCACCGAGCGCACGCCCTTCTCGCGGAGGCGGAACACCTTGCCGGTCTGGGTCTCGGCGGGGATGCGCAGCTCCACCTCGCCGTCGAGCGTCGGCACGCGGATCGTGTCCCCCAGCGCGGCCTGGGCGATGCGGATCGGCACTTCGCAGTGCAGGTCGTCGCCGTCGCGCTCGAAGATCTCGTGCGGGCGGACGCGCACTTCCACGAACAGGTCGCCGGGCGGCGTGCCGGCCGGGCCCGCTTCGCCCTCGCCCGCCAGCCGGATCCGGTCGCCGCTGTCCACGCCCGCCGGGATCTTCACCGACAGGACCTTCTCCTCCTCGACGCGGCCGGCGCCGTGGCAGTGCTTGCACGGGTTGGCGATGGTCTGCCCGCGGCCGCCGCAGTGCGGGCACGGCTGCTGCATGGTGAAGATGCCGCGCTGCATGCGCACCTGGCCGCGGCCGTGGCAGGTGGCGCAGGTTTCGACCTTGCCGTCCTCCGAGCCGCTGCCCTTGCACGGTCCGCAGGGCGCGAGCGTCGGCACTTCGATGCGCTTCCCGACACCGGCGACGGCTTCCTCGAGGTCGAGCTCCATGACGTAGCCGATGTCGGCGCCGCGACGGGGGCCGCGCGCCGCGCCGCCGCCGAAGATGTTGCCGAAGATGTCGCCGAAGATGTCGCCCATGTCGCCGAAGCCCGGGCCGGGCCCCGCGCCGCCGCCCATGCCGTGCTCGAACGCGGCGTGCCCGTGCGCGTCGTATGCGCGGCGCTTCGACGCGTCGGACAGGACCTCGTACGCCTCCTTGCATTCCTTGAACGCGGCTTCCGCGGCGTGGTCGCCGGGATTGCGGTCGGGATGGTGCTTCATCGCGCAACGGCGATAAGCCTTCTTCAGCTCCTCGTCGGAGGCGTTGCGGGCGACGCCCAGGACTTCGTAGTAATCGCGCTTGCTCATGGACGCCGTGCCGTTCCCCTAAAGCGACGGGCAGGTGCGCCTGCCCGTCGGTCGTGCTTCATCCCCGCCGCCCGCGGGGTCGTGCCGGACCGCAGGCTCAGGCCTGCTTGCCGTCGTCCTTGACCTCGGTGAACTCCGCATCGACCACGTCGTCGTTGCGCGGCGCGCCGCCGGCGGCGCCGGCCGAAGCACCGGCGCCTTCCGCGCCGGCGCCCTGCTGCGACGCGGCCGCGGCCGCCGCGAACAGCGCCTGGCCCGCCTCCTCGAGCGCCTTCGACTTGGCCTCGATCTGGCCCTTGTCGTCGCTCTTGATCGCGGATTCGACCTCGGCGATCGCGGCCTCGGCGCGGCCGATCACGTCGCCCGGCACCTTCTCGCCGTTGTCCTTGATCGCGCTGCGCGTGGCATGGACCAGCGCGTCGGCGTGGTTGCGCGCCTGCACCAGCTCGTGGAACTTCGCGTCCTCCTCGCGGTGCGATTCGGCGTCCTGGACCATCCGCTGGATCTCTTCGTCCGACAGGCCGGAGCCGGCCTTGATCTCGACCTTCTGCTCCTTGCCGGTCTTCTTGTCCTTGGCGCTGACGTGCAGGATGCCGTTGGCGTCGATGTCGAACGAGACCTCCACCTGCGGCATGCCGCGCGGCGCCGGCTCGATGCCGGACAGGTCGAAGCGCGCCAGCGACTTGTTGTAGCGGGCCTGCTCGCGTTCGCCCTGCAGCACGTGCACGGTCACCGCGGACTGGTTGTCCTCGGCGGTGCTGAAGGTCTGCGAGGCCTTGGTCGGGATCGTGGTGTTCTTCTCGATGATCTTGGTCATCACGCCGCCGAGCGTCTCGATGCCGAGCGACAGCGGGGTGACGTCGAGCAGCAGCACGTCCTTGACGTCGCCGGCGAGCACGCCGCCCTGGATCGCGGCGCCGATCGCCACGGCTTCGTCGGGGTTGACGTCCTTGCGCGGCTCCTTGCCGAAGAACTCGCCGACCGCCTGCTGCACCTTCGGCATGCGGGTCTGGCCGCCGACCAGGATCACCTCGGTGACGTCGGACGCGCGCAGGCCGGCATCGTTCAGCGCGATGCGGCACGGCTCGATGGTCTTCTTGACCAGGTCGTCCACCAGCGCCTCGAGCTTGGCCCGGGTCAGCTTGATGTTCAGGTGCTTCGGGCCCGAGGCGTCGGCGGTGACGTACGGCAGGTTCACTTCCGTCTGCTGCGCGCTCGACAGCTCGATCTTCGCGCGCTCGGCGGCGTCCTTCAGGCGCTGCAGCGCCAGCGGATCCTTGCGCAGGTCGATGCCCTGGTCCTTCTGGAATTCCTCGACGAGGTAGTCGATGACGCGCTTGTCGAAGTCCTCGCCGCCGAGGAAGGTGTCGCCGTTGGTGGACAGCACCTCGACCTGCATCTCGCCGTCGACCGACGCGATCTCGATGATCGACACGTCGAAGGTGCCGCCGCCGAGGTCGTAGACCGCGACCTTGCGATCGCCGCCCTTCTTGTCCATGCCGTAGGCGAGCGCGGCCGCGGTCGGCTCGTTGATGATGCGCTTGACGTCCAGGCCGGCGATGCGGCCGGCGTCCTTGGTCGCCTGGCGTTGCGAGTCGTTGAAGTACGCCGGCACCGTGATCACGGCCTCGGTGACGGTCTCGCCGAGATAGGCTTCGGCGGTCTTCTTCATCTTCTCCAGGACCTTCGCCGAGACTTCCTGCGGCGCCAGCTTCTTGCCGTCGGCCAGCGCGACCCAGGCGTCGCCGTTCTCGTGCTGGGTGATGGCGTACGGCACCAGGCCGAGGTCCTTCTGCACTTCGGCGTCGGTGAACTTGCGGCCGATCAGGCGCTTCACCGCGTAGAAGGTGTTCTTGGGGTTGGTGACGGCCTGGCGCTTGGCCGAGGCGCCGACCAGGACTTCGCCGTCCTTGGTCCACGCGACGATCGACGGCGTGGTGCGGTCGCCCTCGCTGTTCTCGATGACGCGCGCCTTGCCGCCTTCCATGATCGCCACGCACGAGTTGGTCGTGCCGAGGTCGATGCCGATGATCTTGCCCATGGTCTCGCTCCTGAGGATCGTTTTCGCTGGCGCCCGCGGCGCCGATGGTTGCAATCTGGGGCCGGGCGGCGGCGCTTCAAGCGCCCTGCCCGCCCGCGTTCAGCCGTTCATTCCGCCACGACGACGAGCGCCGGCCGCAGCAGCCGCTCGTTGAGCACGTAGCCCTTCTGGAACACCTGGGCGACGCTGCCGGCGGGGACGCCGTCGGCGGCGACCATGCTCATCGCCTGGTGGCGTTCCGGGTCGAAGCCCTCGCCCGGCGCCGGCGCGATCTCGGTCAGGCCGTTCGCGGCGGCGATGCGGTGCAGCTGGCGCAGGGTCAGCTCGAGGCCGGCGCGCAGCGGATCGGATTCCGACGCGGCGGCGAGCCCGGCCTCCATGCTGTCGAACAGCGGCAGCAGGTCGGCGAGCAGGCGTTCGTTGGCGAAGCGGCGCGCGCTTTCGAGCTCGCGGGCCATGCGCTTGCGCTGGTTGTCGAGGTCGGCGCGCTCGCGCAGGCCGTCGGCACGCAACTGCTCGAGCTCGGCGCGCAGCGCCTCCAGCTCGGCGTCGCGGGGATCGGCGGCCTGCCCGTCGGGCGTCGTGTCCGGCGTCGGTGTCCTGGTCATGGTCGTCCTTCGCGGCGGGGGCCGCGCCATCCGACCGGTATTGGGGCCGCTCCGGGCCCGTTCAAGCCTTCAGGGGCGCAGCGCGGCGCCCAGTGCCTCGGCGGCGGCCTGGACCACCGGGATGACGCGGTCGTAGGCCATCCGCGACGGCCCGATCACGCCGAGCACGCCGAGCGGGCGATCGCCGGCGGCGTACGGGGCGGTCACCAGCGACATGCCTTCCAGCGGGGCGAGGCCGGTTTCCTCGCCGATGAAGATGCGCACGCCCGGCGCGTTGGCGGTGCGCTCGAGCAGCTGCAGGATCTCGCGCTTGCGGGCGAAGGCTTCGAAGAGCTCGCGCAGCCGCTCCACGTCGGCGAGGTCCTGCACGCCCATCAGCCGGGTCTGGCCGGCGAGCACCACGTCCTCGCCGATCAGGCCGGGCGGCAACGGCGTGTCGCCGGCGTCGGGCGCGAGCGCCTGCTCGGCGAGCTCCACGCTGTGCGCGAGCAGGCCGGCCATCTCGTCGCGCGCGCGGCGCAGTTCCTGCACCAGGCTGGCACGGATCCCGGCCAGCGTCTGGCCGGCGAAGTGGCGGTTCAGGTAGTTGGCCACGCGCTCGAGCTCGCCGGCATCGTAGCTGCGCCGCGCCTGGATCACGCGGTTCTGCACGTCGCCGTCGGCGAACACCAGGATCGCGAGCACGCGCCCGCCGTCGAGGGGAATGAAATCGATGTGCCGGAACGCGAACTGCCCGCGCCGCGGCACGCTCACCACGCCGACGAAATGGCTCATCGCCGACAGCAGTTCCGACGCGTTGCCGAGCAGCGCCTGGGTGCCGGCGCCGGCGGGCAGCTCCTGGCGCAGGCGCGCCATCTCGCTGTCCGGCAGCGGCCGCACCTGCAGCAGCGAGTCGACGAACATCCGGTAACCCTGCGCGGTCGGCACCCGGCCGGCCGAGGTGTGCGGGGAACTGAGCAGGCCGATCTCCTCGAGGTCGCCCAGGATGTTGCGGATCGTGGCCGGGCTGACGTCCAGGCCCGCGTGGCGGGCCAGGGTCTGCGAGCCGACCGGTTCGCCGTCGCGGATGTAGCGCGAAATCAAGGTCCGCAGCAGCTGCCGGGCGCGGGGGTCGAGCGGATCGTCCGGGTGGGGCGTGCGGGCCATGCGCCGGAGTGTACGGCGACCGCGGCTCGTCGGCGCAGCGCCTGCGACGCCGATTGCTTACGCTATCGCCATGCTGACCCGCCTCTCGATCAGGGATTTCGCCGTCGTCGCCGCCGCCGAGCTGGAGTTCGGGCCGGGCCTGACCGTCATTTCCGGCGAAACCGGCGCAGGCAAGTCGCTGCTGGTCGACGCACTGGGCTTCATCGCCGGGCTGCGCGCCGACAGCGGCATGGTCCGCCACGGCGCGGACCGGGCCGAGCTCTCGGCCGAGTTCGAGCTCGGCGACGCGCCCGCGGCGCTGGCGTGGCTGCGCGAGGCCGAATTCGACGAGCCCGCGGCCGGCGGCGGCAGCGAATGCCAGGTGCGCCGCACGCTGCGCGCCGACGGCGGCTCGCGCGCCTGGATCAATGGCCGCCCCGCCACCCTCGCCCAGCTCGGCGAACTCGCCGCGATGCTGGTCGAGATCCATGGCCAACACGAGCACCAGGCGTTGCTCGACCGCGGCAGCCAGCTCGCGCTGCTGGATGCGTTCGGCGCGCTGGAGCCGCAGCGCGACGCGGTGCGCGAGGCCGCGCGCGCGTGGTCGGCGCTGCTGCGCGAGCGCGACGCGCTGTCGCGCCAGGGCGACGTCGGCGAGCGCATCGCGTGGCTGGAACACCAGCTCGGCGACCTGCAGCGCGAATCGCTCGAACCCGAATCGATCGCCGCGCTCGCCGGCCTGCACCGCCGCCATGCGCACGGTGCCGCGCTGATCCAGGCCTGCGAGGATGCGTCCGCGCGCCTCGGCGGCGACGATGGCGGCGCGCCCTCGCGGCTGTTGCAGCAGGTGCGCGGCGCGCTCGCCCGCCACGCCGGGGACGAGCCGCGACTGGCCGAGGTCGACGGCATGCTCGACACCGCCGCCATCCAGCTCGACGAGGCGCTCGCGCTGCTCGAGCAGGTGCGCGCCGACCTGGACCTGGACCCCGCCGCGTTCGACGAACTCGACCGCCGCCTGGGCCGGCTGCACGACCTGGCGCGCAAGCACCGCGTCGCGCCGGAAGGGCTCGCCGCGCAACGCGACGCGCTCGCCGCGGAGCTGGAGGCGCTGCGCGACTCGGGCGCGCGGCTGCGCAGGCTCGATCCCGAAATCGAGGCCGCCGCGCAGGCCTGGCGGGCCGCGGCGACGGCGCTGGGCGATGCGCGGCGCGCGACCGCCGCGCGGCTGTCGTCGGCCACGACCGCGCTGTTGTCCGAACTGGGCATGGGCGGCGGCCGCTTCGAGGCCGCGCTGGAGCCCGGCGCCACCGACCGCCCGGACCCCCAGGGCGCCGAGCGGGTCGAATTCCTGGTCGCGGCGAACGCCGGCCAGCCGCCGCGGCCGCTCCGGCGCGTGGCGTCCGGCGGCGAACTGTCCCGCATCTCGCTCGCGATCGAGGTCGCCGCCCTCGGCAAGGATGCGGTACCGACGATGGTGTTCGACGAAGTGGATTCCGGCATCGGCGGCGCCGTCGCCCAGATCGTCGGGCAGAAGCTGCGCGCGCTCGGCGCGGGCCGGCAGGCGTTGTGCGTGACCCACCTGCCGCAGGTCGCGGCGCACGGGCATGCGCACTACCGCGTCAGCAAGTCCGAGCAGGCGGGCGCGACCCACAGCGCGGTCGAAGTGCTCGATGCGAAGGCGCGCGAGGAAGAGATCGCGCGCATGCTCGGCGGCGCGACGGTCGGGAAGGAAGCGCGCGCGGCCGCGCGCCGGCTGCTCAGCGACGCAGCTTCCTGACGTACAGCACCAGCGCGTGGTCCTGGATCTCGTAGCCGCGCTCGGCCGCGATCCGGCGCTGCAGCTCCTCGATCTCGTCGCTGTGGAACTCGATCACCTTGCCGCTCTCCACGTCCACCATGTGGTCGTGGTGCTCGCCGCGGTCGAGCTCGTACACCGCGTGCCCGCCCTCGAAGTTGTGCTTCAGGACCAGGCCGGCGGCCTCGAACTGCGTGAGCACGCGATAAACGGTGGCCAGGCCGATCTCGTCGCCCTGTTCCAGCAGGTGCCGGTAGATGTCCTCGGCCGTCAGGTGGCGTGGCCTCAGCTCGTCCAGCAGCGCGAGGATCCGCATCCGCGGGTGGGTGACCTTCAATCCGGCCTTGCGCAGGTCGTTCGATTCCATGGCGGCTCGGCTCCCGGCATGCGTGTATGATCGGCCCCATTATCCGACCCTTTCCCCCGCCTGCGAACCCATGCGCAAGACCGCCCTGCTCGCCGCCGCCATGGCGCTCACCGTCGCCGGTTGCGGCATCCTCTACAAGCAGCCGATCTACCAGGGCAACCTGATGGACAAGGCCGCGGTCGACCAGCTCCAGGCCGGCATGACCAAGGACCAGGTGCAGGCCCTGCTGGGCTCGCCGTCGATCGCCGATCCGTTCCACCACGATCGCTGGGACTACACCGCGACCGAGCGGACCGACCGCGCCGGGCACGTCCAGGTGCGCAACTTCACGGTGTTCTTCGACGACGCCGGTGCGGTGACGCGCTGGGAAGGCGACTACTTCCCGGAGCAGGACAAGGAACTGTCCCTGCGCATGGGCCGCTTCGGCAACCTCGCCAAGGACGACAAGAAGAAAAAGGGCGGCGGCTGAATCACGGCCGCGCGCGCCGCCGGCGCGCGTCCTTCGGGTCGATCCGCAACGCCTCCAGCAACTCGACGCGGTCGCCGTCGCGCAGCGTGCGCGTGGCGGCGGCAAGCTCGCCGAACACCGCCTGGCCGGCGACGCCGTCCAGCGGCAGCCCGCATGCGCGGACCGCATCGGCCACCGTGGCTCCCGCCGGCAACCGCAGCCGCACCGCCTCGTGCCGGCGCGGCCAGGCCCGCACCACCTCCACGCCCACGACGGCCGCATCCACCGCCGCCGCGTCCGTCGCCTCGCCGTCCGGTCGGGTGCCGTTCATCGCTCCGGCGCGCCGTCGGCCACGCGCACGAAGTCGTCGACCATCCGGTCCGCCAGCCCCTGCATGCCCAGCGCCAGCGCGCCGCCCAGCAGTTTCGCCTGCGGCTCGAACTCGAGCGTGAGGGTGACGCGGCACGCCGATTCGTCGAGCGCATGGAACTGCCAGCGCCCCTGCAGGCGCCGGAACGGCCCGTCGCGCAGCGCCATGTCGATGTGGTGCGGCGGCGCCAGCGTGTTCTCCGTGGTGAACCAGGTCCGCAGCGGGCCAAGGCCCAGGTCCAGCCGGGCCACCACGCGGTCGGCGCTGCGCTCGAGCACCTGCGCCGATTCGCACCAGGCGAAACGGCGCGGGTAGGCCTCGATGTCGTCCACCAGCGCGAACATGCGGGCCGCGGAATGGCCGACCAGGGCGCTGCGCTGGATTCTGGTCATAGATGCGACAATGGCCGGATGGCGGGAAAGTCTTCCAAGGATAAGGCAAACGGCGGCGGCACCATCGCGCTGAACAAGCGCGCGCGCCACGAATTCCACATCGAGCAGCGCTACGAGGCCGGCCTCGCCCTGCAGGGCTGGGAGCTGAAATCGATCCGCGCCGGCCGCGCCAACATCACCGAGGCCTACGCGGTGGTCCGCGACGGCGAGCTGTTCCTGTTCGGGGCGCAGATCACGCCGCTGATCTCGGCCTCGACGCACGTCGTCGCCGACGACCGCCGCACCCGCAAGCTGCTGCTCAACCGCCGCGAGATCGACGTGCTCATCGGCAAGGTGCAGCGCGACGGCTACACGCTCGTCCCCACGGCGATGTACTGGAAGGGCAACAAGGTCAAGGCCGAGCTGGGCCTGGCGCGCGGCAAGCAGCTGCACGACAAGCGCGAGGCCAGTAAGGAACGCGACTGGAACCGCGAGAAGCAGCGCCTGCTGCGCAAGCACAACAAGGACGCGTGAGCTGCCGCGCCGGCGGCGGCCCCGCGAGGCCGTCGCGCCTGCTCAGCCCGCCGGCTCGATCTCCGGCAGCGTGAACGCGAACGTCGCGCCCTGCCCCTGCACGCTGTCGGCGCGGATCGTCCCGCCGTGGCGCTCGACGATGCGGCGCACCGAGGCGAGCCCGACGCCCTCGCCCGCGAACTCCTCCTGGCTGTGCAGGCGCTGGAACGGGCGGAACAGCTTGTCCGCGTATTCGGCGGGGAAGCCGGCGCCGTTGTCGCGCACGTAGAACGCACCGCCCGGTTCGCGGCCGACCTCGATCCGCGCCGGACGGCTGTCCCGCGTGAACTTCCATGCGTTGCCGAGCAGGTTCTCCAGCAGGTTGCGCACGAGGCTCGCGTCGCCGACCGCGCGCAGGTTGGGCGCGATGGAGACCTCCACTTCGCGGCCGGGCTCGTTCGCGCGCAGCTCGCCGACGATGTCCGCGGCCATGCGCCCGACGTCCAGCGCGACCGGGTGGATGCCGCCGCGGCCCAGGCGGGCCATCTTCAGCAGGGCCTCGATCAGCGAGCCCATGCGCGCGGCCGCGTTGCGCACGCGCGCCACGTAGTCGCGGCCTTCTTCGTCGAGGCCGCTGCCGTAGCGCTCGCCCAGCAGCCGGCTGAACCCGTCGATCGCGCGCAGCGGCGCGCGCAGGTCGTGCGACACGCTGTAGGCGAAGGATTCCAGGTCCTGGTTGGCGATGGTCAGCTCGCGCGTGCGCGTCGCGACCCGCGCCTCGAGGTTGCGGTTCAGCGCGAGCACCTGCGCTTCCGCTCGCAGGCGGTCGGTGACGTCCTCGACCTGGACCAGCCGGACCACGTCCTGGCCGATCTCGCCCGGGACCGGCGCGAAGGTCATCTGCACCTGGCGCAGCCCGCCGCTGTCGGCCAGCAGCGTGCGCGTGCTGCGGTACACCCCGCCGCCGAGCAGCGCCTGCTGGCTGCGGCGCATCGCGTCCTCGCCGCTGTAGTCCAGGAAATGGCCGTCGAATTCCGTGCCGAGGAGTTGCGCGACCGGCCGCCCGAGGATCCGCGCCAGCGCCGGGTTGGCGTCGACGATCCGGCCCTGGCGGTCGAGCAGCGCCTGGCCGATCGCCGAGTATTCCATCGCGCTGCGGAAGCGCTGCTCGCTGCGCCGGTAGGACTCGGTCATGCGCGCCGCGAGCCGGTCGGCGCGCGAGCGCGTGGTCGCCAGCACGAGCGCGATGCCGTACAGCAGCACCGATGCGATGACGCCGACCACCAGCGTGCTCCGCAGCGTGCGCATGCGCGCATCGAGCGCCGCGCGCGGGCCCGAGGCGAACTCCAGCCGCCATCGGCGGCCGTAGGCGCGCACCGTCGTCGTCGCCCGGAACGGCGACGGCGGCGCGTCCGCGAGCTGCGGATCCGCATAGAGCAACTCGCCGGCGCCGGCGCCGTCCCCGCCCAGGTCGAACACCCGCAGCCACAGGCGCTGCGGCGCCTTGCGCAGGGCCTCCGCCACCAGGTCGCCGACGCGGAACGGCACGTACACCCAGCCCTGCAGCGACTCGCGGCGGGCCTCGACGCCGGCGGGGCGGTCGCCGGCGCGGTAGACCGGAAGCAGCAGCAACGCGCCCTTCTGCGCCGTGCGCGGCCCGCCGCGGTCCTGCATCAGCGCGACGCCGCCGGTGAGCCGCGGCTGGCCGCTGTCGCGGGCGGCGTCCATCGCGGCGCGCCGCAGCGGGTCGGAGTACAGGTCGTAGCCGAGCGCGGCGGCGTTCGCGTGCGTCACCGGTTCCAGGTACAGCGCGGGGCCGTAGGTCTCGCGCACGCCGTGCGGCCAGACGCTGAGCAGGCCATCGCCGCTTTCGCGGAGCATGCGCTGCAATTCCGACAGTTCCTGCGGCGACGCCTCGACCGCGAAGCCGAGGCCGAGCGCGTCCGGGTAGCGCTGGCGCAGGTTCAAGCCTTCGACGTAGGTGCGCCACTGCTGGCGGCTCGGCCGCGCCACCGAGGCGAACAGCGAGACGCCGCCGCGCGCCAGCAGCTCGTAATTGCCCAGGCGCTGCGCGATCAGCGAGGACGCCTCGTCCGCGCGCGACGCGAATTCGGCTTGCGCCGCGGTCATCTCCCGCACGTGGGCGCCGCGCCAGTACAGGAACACGAGCACCAGCGAGGCGAACAGCACCAGCAGCGCCAGCGCGTGGCCGGCCGCGGAACTGGCGGCTGCGGGAGGCCGCGTGTCCGGGGCCGGGGGCGTCGAGGGCATGCGCGAAGCATAGCCCGGCTTCGTTCCGCGCTTGCGTGAACCCCCGCTGGCCGCGGGCATGCGGCGGCTTGTGCGCGCGCCGGCGGCCCCTATACTGGCCGGGTCGGACGTTTCGACAGTCCCCGGGGGTGCACTGGCTTCGACGGGGGTCGCGAAATCGCCTGGCGCATGCCGAGGGGGCAGCTTTCCTCGTTAATCCAGCCGCAAAAAACCAGACGCCAACGACGACGTCTACGCTCTGGCCGCTTAAGGCCTAGCCCCGAACCCGCTTGTGCCCGTGCTCGCGGATGTAGGGTCATCATCACGGGATAGGTGCCGGCGGCGACCCGTCAACCGGTTCCGAAACCAAAGCGGGTGTGGGTGACGGTGTGCCTCGCACGTTGTGTTGCCGCCATCCGAGATCGAACAACGAGCTAAGCATGTAGTGCCGGGCATGGAGTGCCTTCGGACGGCGGTTCGATTCCGCCCACCTCCACCAGTTGCAGCAACGGGCCGCGCGAGCGGCCCGTTGTTTTTGGTGCCGCGCGAGCGGCCCGTTGTTTTTTGTTGCCGCGCGAACGGCCAGTTGTTTTCTTCCCTGCGCGAGCGACCCGTCGTGCTTGCGCTTCAGCCGTCGACGAGGCTCGCGACGGCCGCAAGCAACCGCGCCTCGTCGACCGGTTTGCCCAGGTGCAGCTGGTAACCCGCGGTGAGCGCGCGGATACCGTCCTCGGCGCGCGCGAACGCGGTCAGCGCGAGGGCCGGCACGGCCGACAGCGCGGCGTCGGGGAGCATCCGGATGTCGCGGATCAGTGCGTAGCCGTCGCGCCCCGGCATGCCGATGTCGCTGACCAGCACCTGCGGGCGGAAGCCCTGCAGGCAGCGCATCGCTTCGTCGGAGGACGCCACTGCGCGCACGTCCGCGCCCGCGTCGGCGAGGACGCGGGCCACCCACTCGCGCGCGTCGGCCTCGTCGTCCACGACCAGCACGCGCACGCCCGGCGGCACGCGTCCGGCGGCGTGCGTCTGGATCGCCCCGCCGCCGATCGCCACCGGCGCGGCATGCGCGCCCTGCGGTACCGGCAGGTCCAGCGTGAACGTGGCGCCCTGCCCCAGGCCGGCGCTCTGCGCGGACACCGTGCCGCCATGCAATTCCACCAGCTGCTTGACGATCGCCAGCCCCAGCCCGAGCCCGCCGTGGTTGCGCGTGGCGGAACTGTCGGCCTGGCGGAAACGCTCGAAGACGTGCGGCAGGAACGCCGGCGCGATGCCGAGGCCGGTGTCGGCGACGCGGATCCGGACGACCTCGTCGCCGGCGTCGTCCGTCGCCAGCCGCGCATCGATGCGCACGCGGCCGTCCTTGCCGGTGAACTTGGTCGCGTTCGACAGCAGGTTCCACAGCACCTGCTGGATCCGCTGCGGATCGCCGCGCAGCAGCGGCACGCCGGGCTCGACCGACGACTCCAGCGCGACGCCGCGGGCCTGCGCCGCTGCGCGCACCGCGTCCAGCGCCGCGTCGACGACCTCGCGCGGATCGTAGCCCCGCACCTCCAGGCGGATCTTGCCGGAGACGATGCGGCTCATGTCCAGGAGGTCGTCGATGATCCGGGTCTGCGCGATCGCATTGCGCTCGATGACTTCCGCGGCCTGCGCGACCTTCGCATCGGCGCCGGCCAGGCGCCGCAGGATCTGGGCCCAGCCGAGGATCGGCGTCATCGGCGTGCGCAGCTCGTGCGACAGCGTGGCCAGGAACTCGTCCTTCATCCGGCTCGCCTGCTCCGCCTGCTCGCGCGAGGCCTCGAGGTCCAGGTCCTGGCGCTCGATGCGTTCGAGCATGCCGTTGAACGACGCGGTGAGCCGCGCCAGTTCGTCGTCGCCGGCGACCCGGGGCGCGCGCAGCGCATAGTCGCCACGGTCCGAGACCCGCTGCGCGGTGCGGGTGAGGATCGCCACCGGCCGCGTCACCAGCGCGGCGAGGTAACTCGATGCGACGAAGGCCAGCAGGATCGCCACCACGGCCAGCGCCAGCGCGAGGACCGCGCTTTGCCACAGCTGGCGTTCGAGCGTGGACGGATCGAAGGAGACCTCGAGGCGGCCGAGCCGCTGCCCCTTCTCCTCCACCGGCAGCGTGGTGACGAAGCGGCGTTCCGTGGCGGGAAGCGCCTTCAGCAGGCGGTTGCCCGCCTCGCCGTCGCGGGCCGCCCGCCGGTAGCGCGCGAACACCGTGCCGTCGAGCGTGTACAGGGTCGCCCGGTCGATGCCCGGCATTGCCTGGAAGGCGCCGAGCACTTCCGCGGCGGTGTCGCGGTCCCCGAACACCAGCGGCGCGCCGCTGTTCATCGCCGCGACCTGCGCCTGCGCGTGCAGCGCGTCGAACGCGGCGTTGCGCAGGGCGAAATGGTTGACCGCCGCGAGTGCGACCGCGACCAGGGCGATGGCGACCGCGCTGGTGACGGCCACCACCCACGTGACCTTGTCGCGGAAGGAGCGCGTGCCCGGCAGCCGCAGCGTCATGGCACGCTCCTGCGGATCCGCGCGAGCTTGAGCACCTTCGCGCTGACGGCGAGCCCCGCGGCGTGGATCTCGTCCGGGTTCGCCTCGAACGCCAGGTGCCGGTCCACCCGCACCAGGCCGAACATGCCGCCCGTGGCCGCGCAACCGGTCGCGTCGCCCACGGTCAGCACCGGCGCGCCGCCCAGCAGGCTGCGCACGGTGGCGCAGCGCACGCCGGAATCCGCGCGCACGAACACCACGTGGCTCGCCTGCAACCTGCGCACTTTCGCCGCGCTTCGCGACAGCCGGTCGGGGTCCACGCGCTGCACCTCGATGCGGCGCCCGTCGATGGTCCCTGCCGCGCTGGCGACGTCCGCGACGTCCCGCGCTTCGTCCTCGGAACCGAGCACCGACACGACGTAGGGCGCGCCCGGCGGGCCGAGGCGCGCGGGAGGCCAGTCGGTGTAACGCACGAAATTCACGAGGAACGCCGCTTCGACCTGGAGCTCGCGCTCGTCGTCGGCCAGCGCGCCGCGCGTTCCGCCCAATGCCGCGCACAGCACCACGGCGACGGCGATGGCCGCCCGCCACCGTACCGGCGCGGCGACGGGGGCCTTGCGTCGCGTCGGCGCGTCAGCGTCCAACGCCGAACGCCACCTGGGCATAGATGCCGCGCGGCACCAGTGCGCCCGAGGCCTCGCGGTGCCCCGCGTGCAGGATGTTCTGCGCCCAGACCGACACCTCGACCCCGCGCGCGGCGCGCCAGCGGGCACCGACGTCGGCGCGGGTGTAGGCGGGAATGCCGGTCAGCGGTACCTCGCTCGCGTGGTAGACCGATGCGCCCAGCTGCACGGCGTCGCCGAGGTCGAACCACGAGTGCAGTTGCGCGAGCGTCGCCGGCGTGCCGGCCTCCTCGAACGGATAGATCGGGCCGTCGACGCGCGTCTTCAGCCGGCTGTAGCTGCCCTGCAGCTTCCAGCGCCGCGCGAGCTGCGCCGAGACGCTGATGTCGCCGCCCCAGGTCGCCCCCGAACCGAGGTCGTTGAACTTGCCGACGATGGTCGGCGGCACGCCGATCAGGCGACGGTAGTCGTTGTAGAACAGCGAGGTCTCGACCAGCCACCCGTCGCCCGCCTGCCAGCGGTGCCCCGCTTCCCAGGCCACGAGGTGCTCGGCCTGCAGCTGGTCGTCGCCGGCGAGGCCGATCGGCACGATGTCGCCGCTCGGCGGGCCGCCCGCGAGGATCCCGGTGTCGGCGTAGGAGAACACCAGCAGGCCGTCCTCCTCGAAGCGCGAAGGCACGCGCACCGGGCGCGACACCGCCATCCACAGCGTCTGCCGCTCGCTCGGCGTCCACCACAGGCGCAGGCTCGGCTGCGCCTGGAAACCGACGAAGCTGTGCTGCGTCAGCTTGGTGCCGAGCATCAGCCAGGCCCGGCCGGGCACGAGTTCGGTGGTGTTCTGCACGAAGGCGTTGAACGTGTCCCAGCCGCGCGACGCCGGATCGAACTGCAGCACGGGGCCGTTGTCGACGTCGTCGCGGGTGTGGTCGTACTGGAATCCCCAGATCAACGCATTGCGCGGGCTCCAGCCGAGCCAGCGGCGGTATTCCATGTCCACCGTGTCGCGGCGCGCGCCGTAGCGCGGGGTGTCGCGGCGGGTATGGTCGTAGTAGGCGCGGAACATCCAGCCGCGATCGCCTTCCAGGCCGCTGATCGCGCGGAACAGGAGGTTCGCGCCGGAAACGTCGTCGTCGCCCGCGACCTGCTCGAACTGCTGGTGCGCGCCGGGGACCGGCAACCGCACGGACGACATTGCCTCGGGATGCGAGTAGGCATCGCCCTGGAACGTGTACCTGACCTCCGGCGTGAACCGCCCGTCCAGGCGGAAGCCGCCATGCAGGTTCGACCACTCGTCCTGCAGCGACGCGCCATCCGGGCCTTCGAAATCGCCGTGGTGTTCGTACTTCGCCCAGGCCCGCCACGCGGCGCCGTCGCCGGTCGTGCCGCCATGGCGCACGGTGAGCCCGGATTCGCCGTTGCTGCCGGCGCCGGCCTCGACCAGCGTGCCCTGGGTGTCCGCGGCCTTGCGGGTGATGATGTTGACCACGCCGTTCATGGCGTTGACGCCCCACAGCGTGGCGCCGGGTCCGCGCACGACCTCGATCCGGTCGAGGTCCGCGAGCGGCACGTCGACCGTGTCCCAGAACGTGGAGGAGATCAGCGGGTCGTAGACGAGCCGCCCGTCGATGAGCACCAGGTGGCGGGTGGCGGTCAGCGTGGTGCCGGTGAGGCCGCGCGCGCCGATGACCCAGCTGCTGGAGTTGATCCGGCCGACGTACATGCCCGGCACGAGCCGCAGCGCCTCGGCGACGCTGCGCGCGCCACTGCGCCGCACGTCCTCGGCGGTGATGACGGTCAGCGCCGCCGGCGTTTCCATCCGGCTGCGCGGCGTGCCGGCCACCGACACCACTTCGGCGTTCATGAGCTCTTCCAGGCTCATGTTGGCGAGCCGGGCGAGTTCCTGGTCGTCGGGGAGTCCCGCATGCGCGGACGCCCGGGCCGGCAGCCCCGCCGCCCCGATGCACGCCACCAGCGCTATCCACATCGTCCCCATGCGCTCCGCACGGAGCCGCAAACGCGGCCGCCGCCCCTTCCCGCTCCAGGCCATGCCGCCCCCCTCAGGCGATCCCGCCGGCCGGCGGGAAAGGCCAGTGTGCCGAAGCGTCGCGTCAGGACGGCGTGAGCGCGGGGTGAGGATCAGGCGGCCGCGGCGGTGCCCTCGCTGCCGCCGGCGACGGCCGCCGGCGCGACGCCGCGCTGGATCAGTCCGCGCGCGAGGAACAGCTCGACGCGCTCGAGCGGGATGCGGTCGCCGGCGTCGCTGCCGTAGTACGTCTCGACGATGCGTCCTTCCTCGTCGATCAGGAAATCGGCGGGCATCAGGTTGTTGGTGTTGAGGCCGGCCAGGCCGACGATGCGCAGGCCGCGGATCAGGGTCGGCACGCGGGTGACGACGGCCTTGATCTTGCGCAGCAGCGAGCGTTCGATGCCGTAGCGCGCGTGCGAGGCGCCGACCGGATCGGCCGCCACGCGGAAGGGACGCGGATGGCGGGCGACGAAGCGCACCACTTCGGCCTGGCTGGAGCCGAAGACCGCCACGATGTCGAGGCCCAGCGCGGACAGGCTCCGGTGGTGGTGGGTCAGCTCGTAGATGCGGAAGTTGCAGAACGGGCACGCCGCATCGCGGAAGAACGAGAGCAGCGTGCGACGGCCGGTGCCGCCGAGCGGGATGGCCTTGCCGTAGATGTCGACCAGGTCGAGCGCGGGCGCGGCGGCGGGTGCGAAAAGCTTCATGGCGGATTCCCCGGGTGGTTTGGCCCCGGTAGCCTGCCCCGCTATCCCATTTCCGCAATATTGATATGTGTAAAGCACCCGGAAACAAGCCGGGCGGCTGCGGTGGCGCGGCTCATTCCTCCGGCGGCGGCGGTTTCAGCGTCTCCGCCAGCGCCTCGAGGTCCGCGATCGCGCTCTCCAGGCCATCGTGCAGCTCGCCTTGGCGGGTCATCAGGTCCTCGATCCGCCCGGCCTGCCCCAGCTTCGACAGTTCGCCGTCGAAGAGCAGCCACGCCGCGGTCAGCGCCTCGACGTTGTTCTTCGAGTAGTGACGCATCTCCTTGAGCTGGGTCACCGTGTCGTGGACGTGGTCGAGCGGGGTCTTGGCAGTGTCGTCGGACATCGCGGCCTCCTGCGCTTCTGCAGATTCGCGCCGGATGCTAGCCGCGCCCGGCGGAAGATCCCGTCACGACGATGCCTGAACCATGACGCGCGTTGATGCATCATCGGGGCCGAACGAAGCCCCGGCGCAAGGAGACGGCATGGAACTCGGGATGATCGGCCTGGGCCGCATGGGCGGCAACATGGCCCAGCGGCTGCTGCGCGGCGGACACAAGGTGGTCGGCTTCGATCCGGACGCCGATGCGCGCAAGGCCCTGGAAGGCGACGGTGGCGGTTCGGCCGCTTCGCTGCAGTCGCTCGTGGCCGCCCTGCCCGCGCCGCGCATCCTTTGGATGATGGTGCCGGCCGGGAAGATCACCGACGGCACCGTGGATGCGCTGGCCGGGTTGCTGGCGCCGGGCGACGTCCTGATCGACGGCGGCAATTCGAACTACAAGGACACGCTGCGGCGCGCGTCGGCGCTGGCGTCGAAAGGCATCGGCTACGTCGACTGCGGTACCAGCGGCGGCGTCTGGGGCCTGGCGGAGGGCTACAGCCTGATGATCGGCGGCGACAAGGCTGTGGTGGACCGGCTGCGGCCGATCTTCGAAACGCTCGCGCCGGCGAAGGACAAGGGTTGGGGCCACGTCGGGCCGGTCGGCGCGGGCCACTTCACCAAGATGGTCCACAACGGCATCGAGTACGGGCTGATGCAGGCCTACGCGGAAGGCTTCTCCATCCTCCGGCACAAGCAGGAGTTCGCGCTCGACCTGCACCAGGTCGCGGAGATCTGGCGGACCGGAAGCGTCGTGCGTTCCTGGCTGCTCGACCTCACGGCCGACGCGCTCGGCAGGAACCCGGCGATGGACGGGATCGCGCCCTGGGTCGCCGATTCCGGCGAGGGCCGCTGGACGCTGCAGGAGGCGATCGACCTGGACGTGCCGGCGCCGGTGATCGCGCTGTCGCTGATGGCACGGCTGCGCTCGCGCGACTCCGATTCGTTCGCCGACAAGCTGCTCGCCGCGATGCGCAACGAGTTCGGAGGCCACGCGATCAGGAAGGAATAAGCCTCACGCCTTGCGCAGCGCCGAGCCCTTGTGCACGGCGACGTGGTCGGTCCTGTCGCTCCTGATCTCGTACTGCGGATCGTCCGGCGTGCAGTGGCGCGTGTAGCCGTGCCACTCGAAGTCGCGCTCGTGCACCTTCGCGATCGTGCCGGAGACCTGGCCGGCCTCGGAATTCCAGCGCACGTGGTCGCCGACCTTGAACGCGTGCTTCGCGCTCATGGCTGCGCTTCCAGCAGCGCGAGCGCGCAGCGGCAGACTTCCCCGGCATTGAAGCCGTAGCGGCGCATCACCTCGTCCCCCGGGGCCGACGCGCCGTAGCGGTCCACGCCGAGCACGGCGCCACGCCCGCCGACGTAGCGCTCCCAGCCCTGCGGCACCCCCGCTTCCACCGCCAGCCGCGTGGCGACGCCGGGCGGCAGCACGGCGTCGCGGTACTCCCGCGGCTGCGCATCGAACAGCTCCCAGCTCGGCATCGACACGCATCGCACGCGCAACCCGCGTTCGCGCAGCATGCGCGCGGCCTCGACGATGAGATGGACCTCGGAGCCGCTGGCGATCAGGAGCACGCGCTGGCCTCCCTCCGCCCCGAAGCCTTCGTCGTCGAGCACGTAGGCGCCGCGGCGCAGGCCCGCGGCGGGCGCCAGCCGCGTGCGGTCGAGCGTCGGCATCGGCTGCCGGCTCAGCACCAGCGTCACCGGCGCGTCGCGCGTTTCGATCGCGACCTTCCAGGCTTCCGCCGCTTCGTTCGCGTCGCCGGGACGGATCAGCGTCAGGTTCGGGATCGCGCGCAACGCCGCCAGGTGTTCGACCGGCTCGTGCGTGGGCCCGTCCTCGCCGACCGCGATGCTGTCGTGGGTGAACACGTGGACGACGTGCAGGCAGGACAGCGCGGCCAGGCGCATCGGCGGGCGCATGTAGTCGGAGAACACGAGGAACGTCGCGGTGTACGGCAGGCAGCCGCCGTGCGCGGCCATGCCGTTGGCGATCGCGCCCATCGCGTGCTCGCGCACGCCGAAATGCAGGTTGCGGCCGGCGAAGCTCCAGCCGCCGCCGTCGGAGCCTTGCTCGTCCGTCCCGGCCAGGGCCGGAGGATTGAAGTCGCCCAGGCCCTTGAGCGCGGTCTTGGTCGAGGGATCCAGGTCCGCGGAGCCGCCGGTGAGCTGCGGCAGGCGCGGCGCGATCGCGTTCAGCACCTTGCCGGAGGCCTCGCGCGTGGCCATGCCCTTCGCGTCCGGGGGGAACACTGGCACCGCGGAGTCCCAACCGTCGGGCAGGCCGCCATGCAGGCTCCGCTCGAGTTCCGCGGCGATGTCGCCGTGCGCCCGTGCGTAGGCGCGGAAGCGCGCTTCCCACGCCTGTTCCGCCGCGCCGCCGCGCGCGATCGCCTCGCGCATCCGCGTCGCGGCGGCGTCCGGTACCAGGAACGCAGGCTCAACCGGCCAGCCGAGCGCTTCCTTGGTCTTGCGCACGCCCTCTGCGCCGAGCGGCGAGCCATGGGCCTTGTAGCTGTCCTGCTCGGGCGAGCCGTAGCCGATGTGCGTGCGCACCACGACCAGCGATGGCCGTTGCGTTTCCGCGCACGCCGCGCGCAGCGCCGCGTCGATGGCGTCGAGGTCGTTGCCGTCGGCGACGTGCTGCACGTGCCAGCCGTAGGCCTCGAACCGCTTGCCGCGGTCCTCGGTGAAGGTGATGTCGGTGCCCGCCGCGAGCGTCACATGGTTGTCGTCGTAGAGGCAGCAGAGCTTGCCGAGCTGCAGGTGCCCCGCGAGCGACGCGGCTTCCGAGGCGACGCCTTCCATCAGGTCGCCGTCGCTGACCAGCGCCCAGGTGCGGTGGTCGACGACCTCATGGCCCTCGCGGTTGTAGCGTGCGGCGAGCTGCGCTTCGGCCATCGCCAGGCCCACGGCGTTCGCCATGCCCTGCCCCAGCGGCCCGGTCGTGACCTCCACGCCGGGGGTGTGGTTGCGTTCCGGATGCCCCGGCGTGCGGCTCTGCCACTGCCGGAACGCCCGCAGGTCGTCGATCGACAGGTCGTAGCCGGCCATGTGCAACAGTGCATAGAGCAGCGCCGAGCCATGGCCGGCGGAAAGCACGAACCGGTCGCGATCGGCCCACGCCGGATTGCGCGGGTCGTGCTTCAGGTGGCGCTGCCACAGCACGTAGGCCATCGGCGCGGCGCCGAGCGGCAGCCCAGGGTGGCCACTGTCGGCCTGCTGCACCATGTCCACGGCGAGGAACCGCAGGGTGTCGACGCATTGGCGGTCGACGCTGTCGAAAGGGGTGGGGTCTGGCATCGTTTCCTCCTCGCAGTGCGACCTCGCAACGCGGTCGCGGTCAGCCTCCCCGGCGTTGCAGGTAACGGCGGATGAGCGTGCGCGTCGAACTGTCGTGGTTCGCCGCGGCGGCTTCGACCTCCCCGGGCGCCGCGAGTTCGACTTCCGCCGCCTTCGCCAGTTGCTTGCCCAGTTCGACCCCCCACTGGTCGAAGCTGTCGATGTTCCAGATCGCGCCCTGCACGAACACCGCGTGCTCGTAGAGCGCGACCAGCGCGCCGAGGCTGTGCGGCGTCAGGCGGTCGGCGAGCAGCGTGGTGCTCGGGCGATCGCCGTCGCAGACCTTGTGCGGCACCAGCCGCTCCGGCACGCCCTCGGCGCGCAGCTGCGCGGCATCGCGGCCGAAGGCCAGCGCCTCGCCCTGCGCGAACAGGTTGGCCATCAGCAGGTCGTGGCGCCGGCGCACATCGGTGGCGTCCTCGCCCGGCGCGACCAGTGCCTGGCAGAAGCCGATGAAGTCGCAGGGCACCATCCGCGTGCCCTGGTGCAGCAGCTGGTAGAACGAATGCTGGCCGTTGGTGCCGGGCTCGCCCCAGTAGACCGGGCCGGTCTGCACGTCCACGCGGCTGCCGTCGAGCGCGACGTGCTTGCCGTTGCTCTCCATCGTCAGCTGCTGCAGGTAGGCCGGGAAGCGCGCCAGGTCCTGCGCGTACGGCAGCACCGCCACCGTGCCGGCGCCGAGGAAGTCGTTGTTCCAGATCGACAGCAGCGCCACCAGCACCGGCAGGCTGGCCTCGAACGGGGCGTCGCGGAAATGCACGTCCATCGCATGGAAGCCGGCGAGCAGCTCGCGGAAGCCGTCCGGGCCGATCGCGAGCATCGTCGACAGGCCGATCGCCGAGTCCATCGAATAGCGCCCGCCGACCCAGTCCCAGAAGCCGAACATGTGCGCCGGCTCGATGCCGAACGCGCGCACGCCGCCCTCGTTGGTGGACACGGCGACGAAGTGGCGCGCGACCGCGGCTTCGCCCAGCGCGGCGACGCACCAGGCGCGCGCCGCGCCGGCGTTGACCAGGGTTTCCCGGGTGGTGAAGGTCTTGGAGCAGACGACGAACAGGGTCTCCGCGGGGTCGAGGCCCTCCAGCGCTTCGCGCAGCGCGGCCGGATCCACGTTCGAGACGAAGCGCGCGCGCGGGCCGTCGGTGTAATGGCGAAGCGCACCGGCCGCCATCGCCGGGCCGAGGTCGGAGCCGCCGATGCCGATGTTGACGACGTGGCGCACCGGCTTGCCGGTGGCGCCGGTCCAGCGGCCGTCGCGCACGCGCCGCGCGAAGTCTTCCATGCGCGCGAGCACGCCCTGCACTTCCGGCACCACGTCTGCGCCGTCGGCGAGGATCCGTTCGCCCGCGGGGGCGCGCAGTGCGACGTGCAGCGCCGGGCGGTCCTCGGTCGCATTGACGTGGGCGCCGGCGAACATCGCGTCGATGCGCGCGCGCACGCCGCAGGATTCGGCGAGCGCCAGCAGCAGGCGCAGCGTCTCGTCGTCGACGCGCTGCTTCGAGTAATCGAGGTACCAGCCGGCGCCCTCGGCGGCGAACCGCTCGCCGCGCCCCGGATCCTCGGCGAAGCGCTGGCGCAGGGTGCGCCCGGCCTGCGCGCGCGCATGCGCGAGCAGCGCCTGCCACTGCGGGCGCTGCGACAACGGCGTCCTTCCGGTTCCGGTTCCGCTCACGACAGCGCGCCCGCCTTGGTCGCGATGCGCTGCAGCAGCTGGTTCCAGGACTTCACGAAGGACGCGGCGCCCTCCTCCTGCAGCTGCGCGGCGAGCGCGTCGACGTCGATGCCGGCATCCGCGTAACGCCGCAGCCGCGCCTCGGAATCGCCGCCGTCCACCGCCATCGGCGCGCCGGCGCGGCCGTGGTCGGCGAAGGCCTCGAGGGTCCTGGCCGGGAGCGTGTCGATCGTGTCCGGCGCGGCCAGCGCCTCGGCGTACAGCGTGTCCGGCGCGGACGGATCCTTGGTGCTGGTGCTCGCCCAGAGCAGGCGTTGCGGGCGCGCGCCGGCCGCCTCGAGCGATTTCCAGCGCGGCGATGCGAGCAGCGCGCGGTAGTCGCGATAGCACTGCATGCCCACCGCGATCCCGAGCCCGTTGCGCAGCGGCTCCGGCGCCGAGTCGGCGATCGCCTTGTCCCAGCGGCTCACGAACACGGAGGCCACGGACGCGACCACCGGGTCCAGCCCCGCGGCGATGCGCCGCTCGATGCCGCGCAGGTAGGCTTCGGCCGCGGCGCGGTACTGCGCCGCCGAGAACAGCAGGGTCACGTTGATCGGCACGCCGCGGAAGATCGATTCCTCGATCGCGCCGACGCCGGCGGGCGTACCGGGGATCTTCACGAACAGGTTGCGGCACCCGGCCTGGGCGTGGATGCGCTCCGCGGCGTCGGTGCTGCCCCG
>DASTWT010000055.1:0-4713 GCA_035765815.1 Luteimonas sp.
GGGGCCGGGGCGCGGAGTTTAACATTGCCGCCATGGAGACTTCCCCAACGCCGCCGTCATCGCAGCCGTTCGCGGCCGCCGCGCGCATCCGCATCGTCCTGGTCGGCACCCAGCATCCCGGCAACATCGGCTCCGCGGCGCGGGCGATGAAGACCATGGGCCTGTCGCGGCTCGTCCTCGTCGCGCCGGAGCGGTTCCCGGACCGCGAGGCCGATGCGCTGGCGGCGGGGGCCCGCGACCTCCTGGACGCGGCCAGCCTGCACGGCACGCTCGCCGAAGCGATCGCCGATTGCGGGCTGGTGCTCGGCTGCACCGCGCGCAGCCGCCGGGTGCCGTTGCCGGAGCAGGTGCCCCGCGAGGCCGCGGCCTCCGCGCTGGCCGAAGCGGCGGCCGGCGCCGAGGTGGCGCTGGTGTTCGGCCGCGAGCGCACCGGCCTGGAGAACGAGGAACTGCAGCTGTGCCACGGGGCGGTCCACATTCCGTCCGACCCCGGCTACGGTTCCCTGAACCTGGCGGCCGCGGTCCAGGTCCTGGCCTACGAACTGCGGATGGCCTGGCTGGCAGGCCTGGCGCCCGCGCCTGCCCCCGAGGCTCCTGGGCACGCGCGCGGCCAGCCCGCCTCCCACGCGGAACTGGAGGGCTTCTTCGCCCAGCTCGCGGACACCCTGGACGCCATCGACTTCCACAAGGGCCGGGCGCCCGAATCGGCGATGCGGAAGCTGCGGCGCGTGTTCCTGCGGGCGAGGCCGGACGTGCGCGAGGTGCGGCTGCTGCGCGGGGTGCTGGCCGACGCCCAGCGCATGGCCCGGCTGGCGGGCGGCCCCGGCGGGTCCGCGGACGCGGGCTAGCGGCTCTAGCCCCGTGTCGGCGGCGGGCCATTTCCAGTAGGCTGCCGGGCAGCAGTTCCAGGGGAAATCCAGCCTTGCATCCGCCGCGCCTGCCCTCGCCGAGCGTGCCTTCGCCGCGCCCGCCGTTCGCCGGCCCGCGGCGTTCCGCGCGCCGGCGCTTCGCGCGCCTGCTCGCCTGCCTGCTCGGGCTGCTGGCCACCGTGGCGCCGGTCTTGCCGCTGCGTGCCGGCGAGCCGCACGTGCTGGTGCTCGGGCGCATCAGCGACGACCCCAAGGCGCACTACGAACAGCTGCGCCCCCTGCTGGACTACGTCGTGCCGCGCATGGCCGACGTCGGCATCACCGAAGGCCGGATCCTGATGGCCCGCGACCTGCAGCAGATGAGCAGCTACCTGCGCCGCGGCCGCGTCGACTGGGTCACGGAGACGTCGGCCAACGCGATGCGCCTGCAGGATCGCGCCGGTGCCACGCCGCTGCTGCTGACCGAGCGCGACGGCGCCGGCACCTACCGCAGCATCGTCTTCGTCCGCCGCGACAGCGGCATCGCCTCGCTCGACGACCTGCGCGGCCGCAGCATCGCCTTCCAGAACACCTCGTCGACCAGCGCCTACGTCCTGCCGGCGCTGCAGCTGCTGCAGCACGGGCTGCCGCTGCAGATCCTGCTGTCGCCCATGGACCGGCCCGTGCCGGGCTCGGTCGGCTACCTGTTCGCGCGCTCGGAGCTGAACATCGCCACCTGGGTGCACAAGCGGCTGGTCGACGCCGGCACCATCAGCAACCTCGACTGGGACAATCCGCGCCGGATCCCGCCCAGCTATCGCGGCGATTTCCGCGTGATCGCCGAGAGCGGGGACTACCCGCGCGCGCTGGAGATGGTCCGCGGCGACATGGACCCGAAGGTCCGCGAGCGCCTGCGCCAGGTGCTGGAGGAGGCGGGCAACGATCCCGACGCGCGCGAGGCGCTGCTGCAGTTCTTCGGCACGACGCGCTTCCTGCCGATCGACGCCCGTACCCAGGGTTCGCTGCGCGAGCTCCGCGACGGCGTCGCGCGCGTGCGCTCGGAGGTCGAGTGAACCTGCGCTGGCGGCCGCGCGGCCTGCACGCCAAGTTCGCGGTGCTGGCGGTGGCGATGCTGCTGCTGATGCTGGCGGTCGTGGCGCTGATGCTGCAGCGGCAGCGCGCGATGCAGGACGACGTCGCCCGGCAGAGCCGCAACGCCATGCACGCCCTGCTGTTCGAACGGCTGCGCGAGCACGGCCAGGCGCAGGCGGCGCAGGTCGCCGACTCGCTCGTCAACCCCTTGTACTACTTCGACCTCGACGCGATCGGCGTCATCGCGCGGGAAGTCCTGCGGCAGCCGGACGTGAGCTACGTGCTCGTGTACGACGACGACGGCGACATCATCCACGACGGCTCCGGCGACATCCCCACCTACGGCCAGGCGATGCGCGACCCGCTCGCGTACGAGGCGGTGTCGGCGCCGGGCGTGCACGCGCAGTGGACCGACCGCGTGCTCGACGTCTCGAGCCCGATCAAGGTCGGCGACGACCGCCTCGGCGGCGTGCGCATCGGCTATTCGCTCGACGGGGTGCGCGCCGACGAAACCCGCGCCTCCAGCGCGCTCGGCGAGCGCATCGGCGCGATCGGCACGCGCCACCTGTGGTGGATCGGGCTGGCGCTGCTCGGACTGGTCGCGCTCGGCGCCGCCGCCAGCTTCGCGCTGCAGCGGGTGCTGGTGCGGCCGATCCGCGAGCTGGCGGACGCGGCGCGCGAGATCGAGGCCGGCAACTTCGGGACGTCGATCGCGCCGTCGCCGCGCAACGACGAGGTCGGCGACCTGATGCGCGCGTTCGGGCGCATGGGCGACAGCATCGCGCGCCACGACCGCGAGATCCGCCGCATGGCGTACACCGATGCGCTCACCGGCCTCGCCAACCGGCTCGCGTTCCGCGAGAGCCTCGACCAACGGATGATGCAGGCGCGCGGCGCCGGCCGCGAGATGGCGCTGCTGTTCGCCGACATCGACGACTTCAAGCGGGTCAACGACACGCTCGGCCACGACGCCGGCGACGAGGTGCTGGTCCAGTTCTCCAACCGCATCCGCCTCGCCGTCGAGCGCCATTGCGGCCGCGAGTCGCCGCTGCTCGCGCGCTTCGGCGGCGACGAATTCGTCATCCTGATGGAAAGCGGCCCGGGCGAGGGCGGCGAGGCCCGCGACGTGCGCGTGCCCGCCGCGGCGCTGGCCGAAACCCTGGTCGCGGAGCTCGCGCGTCCGATCGTGGTCGAGGGGCGGCAGGTGTTCCTCGGCACGTCCATCGGCATCACGCTCTTCCCCGAGGATGCCGCCGGCGCCACCGCGCTGATGAAGAACGGCGACATCGCGATGTACCAGGCGAAGGTCGCCGGCAAGAACTGCTACCGCTTCTACAGCCGCGCGATGGACCAGGCCGTGGAGCGCCGCGTGCGCCTGGAGCAGGACCTGCGCGGCGCATGGGGGCGCGGCGAGCTCAGCCTCGCGTACCAGCCGATCTACCGCCTCGGCGACGGCTTCCTGGTCGGCGCCGAAGCGCTGCTGCGCTGGGACCATCCCGAGCAGGGCAGCATCTCGCCGGCGGTGTTCATCGACGTCGCCGAGCAGAGCGGCCTGATCGAGAGCATCGGGCCGGAGGTGCTGCGCACCGCCTGCGCCGACGCGATGCGCTGGCACCGCGACCATCCGCGCGGCGAAGGCCTGTTCGTGTCGGTGAACGTGTCGCCGCGGCAGCTGCGCAGCGGCGATCTTCCGCTGCACGTCGCCGCCACGCTGCGCGATACCGGGCTGCCTGCGGCGCAGTTGCACATCGAGCTCACCGAGACGGCGGTGCTCGGCGACGAGCAGCACGTCGGCGCGCTGCTGCAACGCCTGCGCGGGATGGGGGTGAAGGTGTGGCTCGACGATTTCGGCACGGGCTTCTCGGGCCTGAGCCACCTGCGCCGCGTGCCCGCCGACGGCGTCAAGATCGACCGCAGCTTCATCTCCGACGTGCTGCGCGACCCGGACGACCTGGCGCTCACCACCGCGATCATCGCGATGGCGCACTCGCTGGGCATCACCGTGGTCGCCGAAGGCGTCGAGAAGGAAGGCCAATACGAGATCCTGCGCGAACGCGGCTGCGACCTGGCCCAGGGCTTCTGGATCGGGCGCCCGATGGACGCCCGCGGGTTCGAGGCCCTGCTCGGGTAAGGCCGGCCGGGCCGACCATGGGTCGGCCCTACGGCCTGAATCGCCCATTCAGGCGGATTCGCGTAGAATCCGCCTGTCCTGTGCACGGCTGATCCGTTTTCCTGGTAAGCCTGCCGCCCGCCCGGAGCCTGCTTCCAAGCGCCTTCCGGTCGATCGCGGCCTTCTCCCGCACGCCTTTCGTCGCGCAGGCACGGCCCGGAGCATCCGGCGCCGTCCAACCAGATCGCTCGCAGCGCGGTTCAAGGAACGCTCCGGGTCGGGCCCGCCATCGCGCGGGCCGTTACGGAGTTCCATTGCCATGACGTTCGAAAACCTCGGGCTTTCGCCCGCGTTGCTGCGCGCGCTCGCCGAGAACAAGTTCAGCGCGCCCACGCCCATCCAGGCCCAGGCCATCCCGCTGGCGCTCGCCGGCCACGACCTGCTGGGCGGCGCCCAGACCGGCACCGGCAAGACCGCCGCGTTCGGCCTGCCGCTGCTGCAGCGCCTGTCGAAGCAGACCGCCGCGAAGGGCCCGCGCAAGCCGCGCGCGCTGGTGCTGGTGCCGACCCGCGAACTCGCGGTGCAGGTCGCCGACAACATCAAGGCGTTCAACCGCCACCTGCACCTCAACGTGACCACGATCTACGGCGGCGCCGGCATGGG
>DASTWT010000056.1:0-5678 GCA_035765815.1 Luteimonas sp.
GTGCGCGCGCAGGTGCGCAGCGGCGCGCAGCCGCCGCACGAATTCCTGGAGCTGGGGCACCTGCTCGACGAGCTGCGGCTGTTCAAGTCGCCGGCCGAGCTCAAGCTGATGCAGCGCGCCGCCGACATCAGCATCGCGGCCCACCAGGCGGCGATGCGCGTTGCGCGCGCCGGGATCCGCGAATACGAGCTGCAGGCCGAGATCGAGCGCGTGTTCCGAATGCACGACGCGGCGCCGGCCTACGGCAGCATCGTCGGTGCCGGCGCGAACGGCTGCGTGCTGCATTACGTCGCCAACAACGCGCAGTCGAAGGACGGCGACCTGGTGCTGGTCGACGCCGGCGCCGAGTACCGCAACTACGCTTCGGACGTCACCCGCACGTTCCCGGTCAACGGGCGCTTCTCGAAGGAGCAGCGCGCGCTGCACGACCTGGTCGGCGCGGCGCACGCGGCGGCGCTGGCCCAGGCGCGTCCCGGCGTCCCGTACGAGGCGGGCCACGCGGCGGCGGTCGAAGTGCTCACCGACGGCTTGCTTCGCCTGGGCCTGCTCAGGGGCTCGCTGCGCAAGAGCGTCGAAAGCGGGGCGTACAAGCGCTTCTATCGGCACAAGACCGGCCACTGGATCGGCATGGACGTGCACGACGTCGGCGACTACCGCATCGACGGCGAGTCGCGCCTGCTCGAGCCGGGCATGGTGTTCACGATCGAGCCGGGACTCTACGTCGCGCCGGACGACACCAGCGTGGCGGCGAAGTGGCGCGGCATCGGCATCCGCACCGAGGACGACGTGCTGGTGACGAAGGACGGCGCCCGCATGATCACCGCGAAGCTGGCCCGCAGCGCGGACGAGATCGAAGCCTTCATGGCCGCCTAGGCGGCCGCGAAGCCCTCGCGGGTGAGGTTCGCCGGTTCGCCGTCGGTGCAGGCCACGTCGTCCTCGATCCGGATGCCGCCGTAGGGGCGGAACGCGTCCACGCGCGCCCAGTCCACGTCGCCCGCGTGCGGGCCCTGGCGCAATTCGTCGAGCAGCATGTCGATGAAGTAGATGCCCGGCTCGATGGTGACGACCATGCCCGGTTCGAGCGTGCGCGTGAGGCGCAGGTACGGATGGCCGTCGGGCTTCGGGATCGTGCCGCCCGCGTCCGAAGCGGCGAAGCCGGCGACGTCGTGGACCTGCAGGCCGATGCCGTGGCCGACGCCGTGCGGGAAGAACGCCGAGCTGACGCCGCTTTCCAGCGCCGCTTCCGGCGACATCCGGACCACGCCGAAATCGCGCAGGATCCCGGCCAGGGCCAGGTGCGCGTCCAGGTGCAGCCGGCGGTAGTCGAAACCGGCGCGGACCTGCGCGCACATCCGCTGCTGCGCGGCGTCGACCGCGTCGATCATCGCCTGGAATTCGCCCGCCGGATCGGCCGCGTAGGTGCGGGTGATGTCGCAGGCGTACCCGCCGTGGCTGGCGCCCGCGTCGATGAGGAAGCTGCGCGCCGGCTTCGGCGCGACGGTGCCGCGGTCCGTGTAGTGCAGCACCGCGGCGTGCTCGTCGAGTGCGACGATGTTGCCGTAGGGCAGGGTCTCGCTGTCCTGGCCCGCGGCCTGGCAGTAGGCGAGGTGGATGCCGAACTCGCTGGCGCCCGCGCGGAACGCGCGCTCCGCGGCGCGATGGCCGCGCACGCCGCGCTCCGTGGCGGCGCGCATCATCGCGATCTCGTACGGCGTCTTGTACGCGCGGTGGTACTCGAGGTAATCGACGACCTTCGGCGGATTGTTCGGGGCGTAGGCGCCGAGCGTGGATTGCGGCTCGCCGAGGATCGCGCAGCGCGACGGATCCGGCGGCAGGTGCTGCAGCGCCTCCTCCGGCTCGCGGATCACGACCACGTCGAAGTGCTGCGTCCAGTAGCCCGACGGTGCCTGCGGCACGACGTGCCAGTAGTCGCGAGGCTGCAGGTACACCAGCTTCGGCTTCGAACCCGGCGCGTGGACGAGCCAACTGCCCGGGTTGCGCGTCAGCGGCACCCATGCCTTGAACTGCGGATTGGTGGCGAACGGATAGTCGCGGTCGTCGAACAGCTGGTAGTGCAGGGTGCCGCTGGGCACCACCAGGGCATCGAGCCCCCCCCGGGCGAGCGCGGCGTCGGCGCGGCTTCGCACGATATCGAGGTGTTGCCGATATAAGATGGGCCATTCGGCGGTTGTCATGGGGAAATGTCCCTTGGGAGCTATGCCCGATTCTGACGGATTCCAGACGGCCCTGCAGGACGCGTCCACGCGGCCATCGCGCATCGTTCCCGCGGTCCCGCCGTGGGCGTGGAGCCTGTTTGCGCTGCTGCTGGGCCTCGGCCTGACCGCATGGGCGGCGTCGATGCAGCACCGGCGCGTGGTCGCCCAGCGCGATGCGGAATTCGCGCAGGCGGCGCGTGAAGGCGCGGAGGCGGTGGGGGCCGGCCTGCGGGCATGCGGCCGGCTGTTGCGCGCGGTGCAGACCGTGTTCATCGCGTCGGAGGACGTGGACGCGGTCGAGTTCGCCCACCTGTACGGCAACCTGCGCCCGCGCGGCGAGTTCCCGAGCCTCCAGGCGATCGCCTATTCGCCCCGCGAGCCGGTCGCGGGCGGCGAGCGCTACCGCAGCGTCCTGGTCCAGCCGCTGGCGGGGAACGAGCGCGTCGTCGGCCTCGACCTCGCGACCCAGCCCAACAACCTCGCCGCGGTCGTGGCCTCGCGCGATGCCGACCGCGTCGCGATGTCGGGGCCGTTCCAGCTGGTGCAGTCGGGCTTGCCCGGCATGGAGGGGCAGGGCGTCACCATGCGCCTGCCGGTCTACAGCCCGGGGCTGCCGCCGCGGACGGTCGACGAACGGCGGGCCCGCATGCGCGGATCGCTCGCGGCATCGTTCCTGGTGAACCGGTTGATCGGGCAGGCGATTCCCGCGGCGACGCTGGCGCGGATGCGCATCGTCGTCACCGACGCGACCGCCGGCGGCCGGACGCTGCTGTACGACTCCGGCGGCGCCGCGCAGGGTCGCGCGATCGAACACGACATCGCGTACGGCGGGCGGGTCTGGCGCCTGGCGATGCAGCCGCGCCCGGCGGCCGCGCCGATGTCGGAATGGGCCCAGTCGACGCTGTGGCCCGGCCTGATCGCGAGCGTGCTGTTCGCGCTGCTGGCCTGGTCGGTCGCCAGCACGCGCACGCGCGCGCTGGAGCTGGGCTGGCGCATGAGCCACCGCTTCCGCGAGAGCGAGCAACGCTTCCGCGCGCTCAACGACCTGCTGCCGGCGCTGGTGCTGCTGGCGCGGCCTTCGGACGGCGTGGTCCTGTACGCGAACCTCGCCGCGAGCGCGCGGCTCGGCGACGGCGTCGTCGGCGTCGCGCTGGACGCGCTGTTCGAAGACCCGGACCTGCGTCGCCGGCTGCGCGAGGCAGATGGTTCGAGCCTCTGGGACAACATCGAGGCGGTCCTCGTGTCGCTTGGCGGCGACCGCTTCTGGGTGTCGACCTCGATCGCCCGCGTCCGCGTCGGCGACGAGGATCGGATGCTGATGGTCGCGACCGACATCTCCGAGCAGCGCCAGCTGACCGAACTGCTGAGCTACCAGGCCAGCCACGACAACCTGACCGAGCTGTACAACCGCCGCGAGTTCGAGCGCCACGTGCGCCGCGCGCTGCGGTCGGCGGGCGACGGCGGCCTTGCGAGCGCGCTGCTGTACATCGACCTGGACCAGTTCAAGCTCATCAACGACACGTCCGGCCACCTCGCCGGCGACCAGCTGCTCAGCCAGCTGGCCGTGGTCATGTCGGAGCTGGTGGCCCCCGGCGACATGCTCGCGCGCCTGGGCGGCGACGAATTCGGCGTGCTGATGCACGAGGCCGGCGAGGCCGGCGCGATGGCGCGGGCCGAGCGCCTGCGCACGCGCATCGAAGGCCACATCTACGCATGGGAGCATCGCAGCTACACGATCAGCGCCAGCATCGGCGTGGTCATGCTCGACCAGCCGGGGCTGACGCTTCGCGAGGCGCTCGCGCAGGCCGACACCGCCTGCTACCTGGCGAAGGACCACGGCCGCAACCGCATCCACCTGTTCTCCGGCCACGACGCCGAAACCATCCGCCGCCGCGGCGAGATGGAATGGGCCAGCCGGTTGCGCTGGGCGATCGACGAAGAACGGCTGCTGCTCGACTACCAGGAAGTGCGGCCGCTGCACGACGGCGCGGGCGGCGAGCCGCACATCGAACTGCTGTTGCGCCTGCGCGACGAGGATGGCCGCGTCGTGGCGCCCGGCGCGTTCCTGCCCGCCGCGGAACGCTACGGGCTGGTGCCGCAACTCGACCGCTGGGTGATCGCCGAGGCGGTGGCGCACTTCGACCACCTGCATGCCAGCGGCCGCGCGCCCGGGCGCTGCGCGCTCAACCTGTCGGCGGCGACGCTGGAGGACGAGAGCCTGGCCGACTACGTGCTCGGGCTGATCCAGCGCCACGGCGTGCCGCCGGAGCGGATGTGCTTCGAGATCACCGAGACCGAGGCCGTGCGCAACCTCGCGCGCGCGGTGCGCTTCATCGAGCGGCTGCGCGGTTTCGGCTGCCTGGTGGCGCTGGACGATTTCGGCGCGGGCATGTCCTCGTTCGGCTACCTCAAGAACCTGCCGGTGGACATCATCAAGATCGACGGCAGTTTCATCCGCGACATCGAGGCGGACCCGATGAGCCGCTCGATCGTCGACGCGATCACCGAGATCGGCCACCAGCGCGGGCTCGAGGTCGTCGCCGAATGGGTGGGCGACTTGCGCACGATCGAGATCCTGCGATCGCTGCGCGTCGACTACGGCCAGGGCTTCGCGCTGCATCGACCCGAGCCGGTGCTGTACCAGCGGGAGATGCGCGCGCGGCGCGGCTGAGGTCAGAGGAACAGCGAGATCGCGTCGTTGGCGAAACGCCGGCCCAGTTCGGTGGGGACGACGCGCTCGCCGTCGCTGTCGATCCAGCCGCGCATGAACGCCTCGGCCAGCTGGCCAGAGATGGCGGAGCGCGGCACGCCCGTGCGTGCCTCGAAGGCCGACAGGGCGAAGCCTTCGTTGAGGCGCAGCGCATTGAGCATGTAGTCGAACGGCCGTCGCGTCGGATCGAGGAGCTCGTCGCCGCCGACGGCCCGGGCGGTGCCGGCGGACGCCAGCCACGCGGCAGGATGCTTCACCTTCCAGCGCCGCAGGATCGCGCCTTCCGCGGGCGAGGTGAGCTTGCCGTGCGCGCCCGCGCCGATGCCGAGATAGTCGCCGAAGCGCCAGTAGTTCAGGTTGTGCGCGCACTGCCGGCCCGGCCGCGCGTAGGCGCTCGTCTCGTACTGCGCGTAGCCGGCGCCGCCCAGGATCGCCTGGCAGTGTTCCTGGATGTCGAACGCGGCGTCGTGGTCGGGGATGCCTTCGGGCGGGCGCGCGGCGAACACGGTGTTCGGCTCGAGCGTGAGCTGGTAGTGGGACACGTGCGTGGGCCCGAGCGCGATCGCGCGGCGCACGTCCTCGGCCGCCATCGCCAGGTCCTGGCCCGGCAGCGCGTACATCAGGTCGATGTTGAAGTCGTCGAAGCCGGCGTCGCGCGCCATCCGCACCGCCGCTTCCGCCTCGCGGCTGTCGTGGATGCGGCCGAGGCGCTGCAGGCAGCCGTCGTCGAAGCTCTGGATGCCGAAGCTGAG
>DASTWT010000057.1:0-4034 GCA_035765815.1 Luteimonas sp.
GCTTCCGTCGGCCGCCAGCGCGGGCGCGGCGATGCACAGGCTGAGGGCGGCGCCGAGCAGGGCCCGGCGGAAGATGGGTCGGACAGGTCGCATGGTGATCCCCGGTAGCGTGTCTGGCGCAAGGCGGCCACGCTGCCGGCCTGCGGCCGCCGCGTCAAGCGCTGGAAGTCACGCGTCCCATGTCGCATCAGCGTCCGTGCAATTGAAGATAAGTGGCAAGGATGATCAGCGCGAACATGACGTAGTTGATGATCCTGGCCGTCCGGGACATGCGCCAGCCTTGCCGCGCCTTCCGGTAAACCTGACCGAGGGTCAGATTCAAGGGCAATGACGGCACAAATGCCGCCTCCCACGCCCCTAGGAGCAGGATCGCGCCGACCACCCGGGAGGATATCCGACCTGAAAAGACCAGCGATCCAATCCCCGTGACCGCCAGTACTACCGCCCACGCCCGCATTCCCCGACTGGGATTGACCTCGAATTTCGACATGCAACCTCCCTGTTGGATGGAGCGCCATGGTTGGCATGGCGCTCCATTTTTTCGACTCAGTAGCCGCAGGTTTCGCTCCAGTTGTAATAGTCGATCATCAGATCACTGACATCCCAATCACCCCAAGGGTCGCTACTGTTGGTCACGGGGAAGCCGAAGAGATCGTCGAAGGCTGCCTCGTAGTGCCCCTGCTCGACCGCATCGGTCGCCAACCAGAAATTTTCGACCATGCTTCCGATGATCTCCCCCAAGGTGGCATCCGCTCTCGGATCATAGGTTTCGATGAGCTCGTGGATTTCCGTGCCGACCTTGTCGCCGGTCTTGTAGGCGAGATAAAGCCATCCGCCTGCGTACATCGATGTTTCGGCAAGCGATGCCGCCGGGCTGAGGCTCCCGACTGGCGCAGTCCGGAACTCCAGATAAATTTCCTCAAGCGTCATGTTGAGGTTCGGGCGCGGATATGAGCCGCCGCCACCACCCCCGCCACCACCGCCCTCCGGCGGAGGCGCGAAACCGGCAGCTTCGGCGTCGAAGGCCGCGCGGATCTCCGGGCTGGCGTAGGCGTGGACGGCCGCCTGCACCGGCGCGCGGCCGAAGGCGTGCGCGACGCGGACCAGCGAGGCGGCGTCGAGCCGCGTGGCGAACAGCTTCAGCAGCTGCGCCCGGTCCGTCGCCGCGCCCTGCCCCGCGTGCCAGGCGATGGCGCCCAGTTCCTTGTCGCTGAGGCGCGCGATGCGGCTGGCCGTGCCCGCGTTCGCCAGGTTGGCGGTGACGACGCGGACGAAACGGTGTTCGATTTCCGCCGGGGTCGTGCCGATCACCTGCGCGGCGTTGCCGGTGGGCGACCCGTGGCCTTCGCCCCCCAAGCGCAACAGGCCGGGCAGGAGCTTGTTGGTGGTGCCGTCGTCGCCGTTGCCGACATCGTCGTCCCAGTCCGAGAACGGATCGCAGGTGTCGGGCGAGGCGACCATCCCCTGGACGGGCGCATGGGCGATCCGTGGCGTGCGCGTCGCGGCATGGGCGCCGCCGGGCACGGCGAGCGCGAGCGTGGCGAGCAGCGCCACCGCCGTCTTGTGCTTGAGATGCATGCTTGCTTCCCTTCTGTTGGCGTTCCCTCGCCAGGCCGACGCTAGGCCCGCGCAGGCCGAAGGGTCAAAGGCGACCCGCGCTCTCCTCCAGCGCCGCCGCCTTTCGATAGCGCCACCGCGCGCGCATCCGGCGCGCCGCGGTCACTGCGGGCAGCGCGGGGGCCAGTCTTCCGTGCCGTCGATGCGCCAGACGAAGAATTCGCCGGAGCGCCCCGGGCCGGTATCGCGCGCGAACAGCAGGCTGCGGCCGCTGGGCGAGAATGCCGCGCCGATCTCGCTGCCGTTCGTGTTGACCGGCGCGGGCAGTTTTTCCTTCGGCGTCCAGGCGCCGTCGCGCCACTGCGACCGGTAGAGCCCGCCGTCGGCCATCACCAGCAACGTCGTGCCGTCGGGCGACGGCAGCGGTTCGTATTCGTTCGCGGCCGTGTTGATCGCCGGCCCGGCGTTCTCCACCTGCCACGCACCGTCGGCACCGCGGCGCGCGCGCCAGATGTCGTTTCCGCCGGCTCCGCCCGTGCGGTTGGAACCGAAGTAGAGCCAACCGTCCGCGGCGAGCCGCGGAAACCATTCGGCCTGCGGAGAGTTGACCGGCGCGGGCAGGCGCACCGGCGCGCTCCAGCCGGTGTCGCCCTTGCGCGTCGCCATCCAGATGTCGAGGTCGGCGCTGCGCATCGCGCCGGTGGCGCGCGTGGAGATGAAATACAGCGTGTCGCCGTCCGGGGTGAGCCACGGATCCGCTTCCAGCCCGGGCGCCGCGAACGCCGGCGATGCCGGCTCGGACCAACCGGCCGGGCCGCAACGCGACTCCATCAGGTGCCAGCCGGAGAAGTCCTCCGCGCTGCGCACGAAGTACACCGCGCGGGTCCGCGGGTCGAAGGCCGCATGCGACTCGAACAGGCCCGACGAGATCGGCGCCGGGGTCCAGGGCACGACCACGGCCTGCCCGTCGCCGCCGACCGGGGCATCGTCCTGCCCCTGCGCCGAAGCGCCGCCCATCGCGAGCAGGCACGAGGCGAGCGACAGGCAATGGGGGCGAACGAACGATCGCATGGCGCGCTCCGGCCGGGACTTTCGAGCCTATCACCCGTTCACGCAGACTGGCATAAGATGCGCTCCCCTCCGGAGCGCGCGAATGCCCTACGACTACACGGTCGACGAGGATCGGAACTTCCTCTGGGTGCGGTACTCGGGCGTCGTGACCGTCGCCGAGCGCCACGCCGCGGCCGAGCACATCCTCGGGGAAGTGACGGGCCCGGCGCGCGATCGGGTGCTGCTCGACTATCGCCGCGCCAACTCGCTCGCCATCGACGAAGCCACCAGCACCGCGCTGGCCGACTACCTGGCCAACGTGCTCGACGGCGCCAGCGTCCGCATCGCCTGGCTGGTCAACTACGACCACCAGCTCGACCCGGTCGTCGAGAGCAAGAGCCGCGAACGCGGGATCGCCAACGAACGCTTCCACGATTTCGAGCGCGCCGTCGCGTGGCTCACCACGCCCGATCCCGGCGCGAGGAAGATGCCGAAGCCGGATGCGCGGATGCCGGATGCGCCGAAGCCGGACCCCGCGCCGTTCGCCATGGAGACCGCCCTCGGCGCTTCCAATCCCAACCGCCGCGCGCATGGCACCTTCGCGGTCAAGGTCGTGCCGCAGTCCCCGGACAACCCGCCGGCGCAGGGCGCCGCGCTGGCGCGGCTGTCGCTGGACAAGCAGTACAACGGCCCGCTGGAGGCGACCGGCCAGGGCGAAATGCTCGCCGACGGCGGCGGCGACCGGAAGGACGGCGCCTATGTCGCGCTGGAGCGCGTGACCGGCACGCTGCACGGGCGCGCCGGCAGCTTCGCGCTCGTGCATCGCGCACTGATGCGCAACGGCACGCCGGAAGAATGGAGCGTGGTCGTCGTGCCCGGTTCCGGCACCGATGCGCTCGCCGGGCTGGAAGGATCGCTGCGGATCACCATCGAGCACGGCACGCACTTCTACGACCTGGAGTACACCCTCCTGGCCTGACCCGCGCGCGTCAGCGCGGGGCCGCGGAGAGCACCAGGTCGCCGCTGTCCACCGGCGAGGCGGCCGGCGCCGTCCAGCCGTCGGCGGTGCCCGTGGCGAAGCGCACGCCTTCGAACACCGCCGGCAGGCCCTCGCCGAAGCCGGCGTCCGACTGCAGCTGGTAATGCAGGTGCACGAGGAACGCGTCGCCCGACATCCCCATCGCGCCGACCTGCTCGCCGCGCGCGACGCGCTGGCCCGGATGCACCTTCACGCTGCCCTGCCGCATGTGCGCGAACAGGCTGAATTCGCCGTTGCCATGGTCGATGATCGCGTAGTTGCCGAGGAACAGCTTCAGGTTCTTCATGATCGCTTCGCGGTCGAACGGCGGCGCGCCGCCCTTGCGGTTGTCGGCCATGCCGTCGTGCATCTCGACGACCACGCCGTCGCCCGTGGCCAGGATCGGCGC
>DASTWT010000058.1:0-2007 GCA_035765815.1 Luteimonas sp.
GGCGCCCAGCGGCGCGCGAGTTCCTTCAGCGTGCTGACGTCGAGGTTGCGGTAGTGGAAGTGCTTCTCCAGCGCCGGCATCTGCCGGTGCAGGAAGCGGCGGTCCTGGCAGATCGAGTTGCCGCACATCGGCGACGCGCCGGCCGGCACCCAGGCGCGCAGGAACGCGAGCGTGCGCGCCTCGGCCTCGGCCATCGGCACGCCCTCCTCCAGCACCCGGCGCCACAGCCCGGACTTGCCGTGCTGGTTGCGGTTCCAGTCGTCCATCGCCTCGAGCGTGGCCAGCGGATGCGCGATCGCCAGTTCCGGTCCGTCGGCCAGCACATTGAGCTGCGAATCGGTGACCACCGTGGCGATCTCGAGGATCGAATCGCGGTCCGTGTCGAGCCCGGTCATCTCCAGGTCGATCCAGACCAGGCGGCCTTCTCCGTTGCCGTTCGTGCTGGCCATCCGTGCCTCTCCTCGGGCGTCCCGAAAGAATCGCTTGCGGCCATTCTAGCGCCGCGACCGCCCAACGCCCGTGCAGCAGGGCCTACCGCGGCGACTGGCCGCGCTTGCGCCGGAAATAGTTGCTGAGCCGCTGGCCGGCCTCGTCGCCAAGCACGCCGCCGGCGACCTCGACCCGGTGGTTGTGGCGCGGATCGGCGAGCAGGTCGAACACGCTGCCCGCCGCACCGGTCTTCGGATCCGCGGCGCCGTACACCACCCGGGCCAGGCGCGCGTGCACCATCGCCATCGCGCACATCGCGCACGGCTCCAGGGTCACGTACAGGGTGCAGCCGACCAGGCGATGGTTGCCGAGCGCCCGGCCCGCCTCGCGCATGGCCACCACTTCGGCATGCGCGGTGGGATCGGACTCGCCGATATTGCGGTTCCAGCCCTCCCCCAGCAGCGCGCCATCGGGGCCGACCACCAGCGCGCCGACCGGGATTTCGTCGTCCTCGCGCTCGGCGCGGTCGGCAAGCGCCAGCGCCTGCGCCATCCACTGCTCGTCCTGGTTCATTCCCACTCGATGGTGGCGGGGGGCTTGCCGCTGATGTCGTAAACGACGCGAGAAATACCTCGCAACTCGTTGATAATCCTGTTGGAAACGCGACCCAGGAAGTCGTACGGCAGGTGCGCCCAGTGGGCCGTCATGAAGTCGATGGTCTCCACCGCGCGCAGCGCCACCACCCACTCGTAGGCGCGGGCGTCGCCGACCACGCCCACCGACTTCACCGGCAGGAACACGGCGAAGGCCTGGCTGACCCGGTCGTACAGGTCGGCGGTGCGCAGTTCCTCGATGAAGATGTGGTCGGCCTTCGCCAGGATCTCCGCGTACTCGCGCTTGACCTCGCCGAGGATGCGCACGCCCAGGCCCGGGCCCGGGAACGGATGGCGGTAGACCATCGCGTGCGGCAGGCCGAGCTCGACGCCCAGGCGCCGCACCTCGTCCTTGAACAGCTCGCGCAGCGGCTCGACGAGGCCGAGCTTCATGTCCTCGGGCAGGCCGCCGACGTTGTGGTGGCTCTTGATGACGTGGGCCTTGCCGGTCTTGCTGCCGGCCGACTCGATCACGTCGGGGTAGATCGTGCCCTGCGCCAGCCACCTCGCGTTCTTCAGCTTGCCCGCCTCCTCGTCGAAGATCTCGACGAACAGGTTGCCGATGATCTTGCGCTTGGCCTCGGGATCGGCGACGCCCTCGAGCGCCTTGAAATAGCGGTCGGCGGCATCCACGCGCACGACGCGCACGCCCATGTGCTCGGCGAACATCGCCATCACCTGGTCGCCTTCCTGCCAGCGCAGCAGGCCGGTGTCGACGAACACGCAGGTCAGCTGGTCGCCGATCGCCTTGTGCAGCAGTGCCGCGACGACGGAGGAATCCACGCCGCCCGACAGGCCGAGGATCACCTCGTCGCTGCCGACCTTCGCGCGGACGCGCGCGACCTGGTCCTCGATGATGTGCTCGGGGGTCCACAGCGTGTCGCAGCCGCAGATATCGACCACGAAGCGGCGCAGCAGGGCCTGC